>JBOGRL010000036.1:0-2974 GCA_050749505.1 Nitrososphaerales archaeon | reverse complement strand
CTCTCCTTTTCTCCATTCGAATGCGAGAATGAACTCTGTGGCTACGAGGAAGGCACAAACCGATCCGATTGCCAGCGTCTGATAATTTAATGCGTACCCGCATGACGGACTGTGCGCTATGATGTTTGTACCGCAAGACCAACCTGGGACGTACGAGACCCATAGAAAGAATGCGCTTAGTGGAGAAAGTATCAGGCCAATTGAAAAGTGCCATTGCCATCTCAAAGATAGTCATTAAAATCTCACGCTGCAGCAATGAAATCCTTTGTGAATTGGGGGTACAGATTGACCACCACTTTGTTGCAAAGTGTGACGATTTGAATCACACAATTTCTTACTTTCAAGTTGCATGATTGTTTAGCTTACTTTGCAGATTTCTGAGGCGGTGGCCCTTTTTCCACCTCATAGATCACGTTTGTATTCTCGGGGAGCAGACAGCGCCCTCGGAAGCTGAACCGACAAGGCTAGCATACTTTGCCAGCGCCCCCCATTTGTAATTCGGTTCGGGAGCTTTCCACTTGCTCCTCCTATTCACGAGCTCCTTCTCAGAGACCAAGAGATCGATTTTCTGATTCTCGGCATCTATCTCTATCTTGTCTCCTTCTTGAACGAGGCTTATTGGGCCACCGACCATCGCTTCAGGACAAACGTGGCCCACCATAAAGCCGCGAGTTGCTCCAGAGAATCTGCCATCGGTTACGAGCGCGACCTTCTGACCTAGCCCCTGACCTACTATCGCCGCAGTAACTTGGAGCATTTCTCTCATTCCCGGACCTCCCTTTGGGCCCTCGTATCTTATCACGACGATGTCGCCAGCTTGAATCTTCTTCTTCGAGACGACGTCAAATGCATCTTCCTCGCGATCAAAAACTCTGGCTTTTCCCTTGAACTTAGTAACCGGTAACCCGGCAATTTTGACAACTGCGCCCTCGGGAGCCAGGGAACCGTAGAGAATTACATCAGTCCCCATCGGTCTAATTGGCGAATCAACCGAACGAACAACATCTTGGTCATTGAGAAACCTTGCTTCCTTGACGTTTTGCCTTACAGTCTTCCCGGTTATTGTAAGGCAATCTTCGTTCAAAAGTTTCTTTTCCATCAGTTTGTGCATTATCAGAGGAACGCCGCCAACTTTGTCAAGATCGTACATCACATACTTTCCGCCAGGCCGAAGATCTGCAATGTGCGGGACTTTTTTTCGCATTGTTTCAAAATCATCAAGCGAAAGTTTGATGCCTGATTCCTTGGCGAGCGCGAGCAGGTGCATGATGGCGTTTGTAGATCCGCCGATTGCCTGGAGAACGCTGATCGCGTTCTCAAAGGTCTCGCGAGTTAGGATGTCTCGCGGTTTCAAATCTTCAGAGATCGCTCGAATAACAGCACTGCCTGTCTCAAACACCATCTGCGCCCTTCTTCCATCAACTGCTGGAGGAGTAGCGCTCCCAGGGAGTGCAAGACCCAAGGCTTCGCTCATGCAAGCCATCGTATTTGCCGTATACAAGCCGCCGCAGGAACCAGCACCCGGGCACGATGCATCCTCCACGCGCTTGAGTTCGTCCATCGTAATCATTCCGCTTTCAAAAGCGCCGACCGCCTCAAACACATCTTGAATCGTCACATCCTTACCATCAACTACTCCGGGCATGATCGTCCCCCCATAAACAAACGCAGACGGCAAGTCAAGCCTCGCCATCGCCATCATGATACCGGGAAGGCTCTTGTCACAGCCTGCTATTCCCACGAAACCGTCATACTGGTGTGCTCTAATCATCAGTTCCACAGAGTCGGCTATGACTTCTCTGCTGACGAGAGAAGATTTCATTCCTTCCGTTCCCATTGCGATCCCGTCGCTCACAGCTATGGTGACAAACTGCCTTGGAGTTCCCCCAGCGGCGACTATGCCCTCAGACGCCTTGTTCGCGAGCAGGTTGAGGTGAACGTTGCAGGGCGTTGCCTCGTTCCAGGTGTTTGCAACTCCGACCAGTGGTTTTGTCAGATCAGCATCGCTCAGGCCCATTGCCTTGTAGTAAGACCTGTGAGGCGCGTTCTTCGGTCCCTGGAGGACTTCAGCGCTCCCAAGTTTCCTTCTATGAGCTGAAACTAGTTTTTGTGGCACGCTCTTTTCCCACGATTCTATGGAATCTACAACCCGAAATTATCTATAACGGTTGCTGTGAGATCGAGCTTTGATGCCCAGATTACGCAAGAATAAAGGCTCTCCCAAAAATGGAGTTTACCTTATCAGGATATAAATTAGGAACCTTCACCGAGACGAGTAAGAACTATCCGTTGCACAAGATCACTGTTTTTTCTAAAGAAGGTTGTCACCTATGCGACCGAGCAACCGAAGTGCTGGAAGAGCTTTCTAAAACTGGCTCATTCGAGCTTCTGGTCGTAGACATCAACAAGGAAGAGGCAACCCTCAAAAAGCATTTTCTTAGAATACCCATAGTCGAGCTTGATGGGAAGATTATTTTTGAAGCGGAAGACATCGCTCTTCCCGATGATTGCAGAAGAAAACTTGAAAATCTTGTCTCAAGCCTGAACTAATTGAAAGTATTTTCGCACTCCTTCACCCAATTTCTTTTATTCTGGAGTTTCCCCATGAGAATTCTAATCCCTCGTGGAAACTATTTGAGCGACACTCTTTCGACAAAGGACAATCGCACAGGAAATTCGTATGACATTCCGATTTCTGAAGGCGCGATTCGGGCATCAGACCTAAAGAAAATAAAAACTTCCGAGTCAGATTTTGGCCTGCTATCGTATGATCCCGCCTTCATGAACACAGCTTCCTGCAAAAGCAAGATCACCTACATCGATGGCGAAGCCGGAATCCTTCGCTACAGAGGATACCCGATCGAGGAGCTCGCAGAAAAAAAGGACTATCTCGAGGTTGCGTATCTACTGATGCACGGCGAACTTCCCTCAAAGAGTGAGAATGATCAGTGGATTCATGACATCAGGTATCACA
>JBOGRL010000035.1:0-5423 GCA_050749505.1 Nitrososphaerales archaeon | reverse complement strand
CTCCTGGGAAGGTCAGATTATGCTGGAATGGATTATGTTTTGGACTTCATCGAAAATTCTACGATGCCGCTTGCGATGGCCGCAAATTTGGAGGAAACCCAAAAGCTGAGGAAAATCGAGCAAAAATCACAGGTTTTGCACTTCAAACCCATTGGTGTAGACCTTCTTGTTGTCTACCTGAGGGCCATTTGTTCCAGGGAGGATCTCAGGGTATCTGACGACCTACTCCTTCGAATAGCCAAAAATTCCAGGGGAGACGTCCGTCAGGCATTGAATACAATGCAAACTCTTTCCGGCCAGAAGATAGTTGGCGCTTACACTGATCACCAGTTCATGAGCGATTCTTCTGCTCTGGATGCAATTTTTCATGCAAAGGATCTAGAGCAGGCTCTGATTCTCATCAGGCAGTACGATGCACCGCCTTACGAAAGGATCAGGGCGATCTTTGATTCGGTCGTTTCAGCAAAGAACCTTTCCATCGAATCCAAATCAGAATCCTTGGATCTTATCGCTGAAGCTGATATGCTGCTCGGTAAAATAAATCGCGAGCAATCTTGGAGGCTGCTGAGGTATTTTGACCGCTATCTCGCTCTGGCTACGATTAGCAAGAATATTCCTAGAACCGATTCCAGCATTCCTTGGAACCTGCGCCTTTCTATATGGAATGATGGCCGGGTCATCAGGTCAATGTCTGAGGCTCTGTCTGATCATTACCATGTTGGAAAGAGCGGCCTCTCAAACTTTTACCTTTCCTACATGGCAGTGTGCTTCAAAAACAAGCCGGAGATGCTCGAGGCATTTTTGAGAAAGAACGATTTTGGCGATAGCGAAAGGCGCGTCATCTTGAAAATGACGGTGAAAAGGTGAATAAGATGCCTTTGAAAATTGCGCTCAACAAATGGTTCAACCTGCCCCGGCTGGGAAAGGACACCTTTTCAGACCTGATGAAAGCCAAAGTAAAGTACGACACGAAATTCGGGTTTCAATTTACATCTTCGACAAACATACCCAGGGCGTTGTCCGTGCTCTCGAGCGCACTGGGAGAAGAAGTTGATGTTGCAAAATCCTGCTTTGTCTGCGACAGCACGCTTGGTGAAGATGCGCCGCAGGACGCCAATATTTGCACCTCTTGTCAAAAAAACGAGGATGCTTACGAACTCTACGTGATGAAATTCGCAAAGCTTATGGAGACTGTCTAAAAAGAGTCAGAGGCAGTGAGATAAGATTATGACTACTCCAATCCCTTCAGAGCCTCACGAACACGATTTCAGCTACTACGGTGCTGTGAATCTGTTCAGAGGTTCCGAGGCGGTAGGTGTTGTCGACCTGTGGAGATGCACTGTTTGCCATGCCAAGGCAACGGAGCTTCGCGTTCAAGGACTGAACAACCTCTCAGCCGAAGCCGGATTCCCGGTCCTTGACGGTCCGGATACCAGATGGGTGGTTTTCGTCTGCAGTGCGGAAGAAGAGCCCAAGTTTGATGTTTTCAACCTTCATGTGGGCGACGAGATACAACATGAATGCGTCGAGAAAGCGGGGCCGATAAAGGTCTCTAAGGATTATTCAATAGAAAACAAGCAAGACAAGTACCACAGAATCTACAACTTGGATAATTACATCAACGAGAATTTGGAACTTGTCGCGCTATCGCCCTAGGTGGCTTCAAAGAATTTTCGGCTGTTTTGCTTTCGGCTCTTCGGCGGGCAGTCCACTGTAGTGATCCTTGTACTTGAACAAATCTCGGATGACATAGTGGCATGTTTCGCATTCCCATACCGTTCCTTCGTTGCTCCTGCGCAGGATGAACGGCCGAATCGCCTTGCAGTTTTCGCAGTATTCATTCATAAAAAACAATCACCGGCAATGTTTCTCTTTTTCAAAAATAATAAATTTGTCTTGAACGATTTTTATTTCTGCCTTGCGTTTAGCGCGTGAGCGCAATCTTCGGATTCGATGACTGCTTGACTTTTTTCCAGTCTTCGATGAACCTTGCCAGACCAATATCAGTCAGCGGATGATTGATCATCTTTCCCAGCACGTCTGGAGGCAGCGTGACTATGTGCGCCCCGAGCTTTGCGGCGTCTATCACGTGAAGCGGATGCCTTATGCTTGCAACCAGAACTTCCGCGTCATAGTCATAATTCTTGAAAATCTGAAGAGTGTCCCGGATCACGTCCATTCCGATTTCGCCAATGTCATCCAACCTTCCGATGAATGGACTAACGAAACTGGCACCCGCTTTTGCGGCGAGCAGCGCTTGGTTCGGAGAGAATATGAGAGTGACGTTTGTCCGGATTCCCTCATTGTGCAACTCTCTGACTGCTCTCAGACCTTCAGATGTCATAGGAATCTTTACTACGACGTTTTTCCCGTACTTTGAGAGGTTCCGGCCTTCTTCGAGCATCTCCTCAAATTCAGTGCTGATGACTTCAAGGCTGACAGGGCCCTTGATCAGGCGGACTATATCTCCCATAATCTGCTGAGGATCGGAATTTTCCTTCGAAAGCAAAGTAGGATTTGTAGTTATACCATCAACTAGACCGATCTCGTTGTATTTTTTGATCTGTTCTAGGTTTGCGGTATCAAGAAATATTTTCAAAAAAATCCTGGCTCCCCTGAAAAAAATTACTTCCTCGAGGTTGATCGAATCTCCAGCACGCTGCTCGCTATGTCGTTTGCTGTGAGTCCGTATTTTATCATCAATTCCTTGTCCTCGCCCGACTCGCCAAATGTATCCCTGGTTCCGACCCGCTTGATCGGGGTGGGCCTTTCTTCTCCGAGCACTTCAGCTACTGCGCCGCCCAAGCCGCCGATGATATTGTGCTCTTCAGCAGTAACGATGTAACCAGAGGAGGCGGCCATTTTTGTGATCGTTGCCTTGTCCAGCGGCTTGATCGAATACAGGTCGACAACCCCAACAGAGAGTTTGTTCTCCGTTGCGAGTTTCTTGGCCGCGACAAGCGCCTCATATACCAACAGCCCGCAGGCAATTATAGTAGCGTCGCTACCCTCATTGAACACGGTTGATCTACCCACGCCCATCGCAGCTGCTTGCTCCGCGGAATAAACGATCGGCCAATTTGGTCGTGCAATCCTGACATAGAACGGGCCCGGAGTCTTTGCGGCGATCTCCACAATCTTTGCAATAGAGACAGCATCTGACGGAACCAGAATTTTCATGTTTGGGATCGCCCTCATCGTTGCGAGGTCTTCGAGTTCTTGGTGTGATGCTCCGTCGGGGCCCACGCTCACCCCGGCGTGGGAAGAAAACAGTTTCACATTGAGCTCGGGGTACGCTATGGCATTCCTCATCTGGTCAACGCACTTGCCCGGAGCGAACACGGCATATGTGCTGGCAAATGCGATCTTTCCGGCCATTGCAAGTCCTGCCGCGACCGAAACCAGATTCTGTTCTGCAATTCCGACGTTGAAAAACCGTTCGGGAAATTTTTGACCGAAGATTGAAGTTTTGATCGAACCGGTCGTGTCCGCACCCAGCACGACAATGTCCTTCATCTCAGAGCCCAGCTTCGCAAGAGCTTCGCCGTACGCGTCTCTCATCGAAGCTGATTTCGGCTTGCTCTCTCCGTCTACCAACGAACCCTTCTCCCTTGCCGCGTTAACTACTGCTGCTGCTGCCAACTAATCTTTTCAACTCTTTAAGCGCCAGCTCCGGATTGCTCTGCCCGAAAACCGAGTTTCCAGCCACCAGTACGGTTCCCCCTTCGTCAGAGATCATCTTTGCATTGCTCGCGTCAACGCCGCCGTCAACCTCTATTTCTGTGCCCCTCCTGCCAAACAACTCCGAGGCTTGTTTTATCTTTGGTATCACCTCGGGCATGAATTGTTGGCCGGAAAACCCGGGATTTACCGTCATGACCACGACCATGGAAACGTCGTGACCGGAAATATCCACGGAGGAAAGATCGGTGGCTGGCTTGAAAGCGATTCCCAGTTTTGCCTTGTGTGCTTTCACTTCATTTTCGACTCGCGAAAGAATCTCCTCGTTGACTGCTTCTGCGTGGACTGTAATCACGTCCGCTCCCGCATCAAGGAACCTGCCGGAAAACTGCTCCGGATGAGAAAGCATGAGGTGACAGTCAAGCGGAATCTTGGCGGACTTTCGGATCGCCTTAACCGCTGCCGGCCCAAAAGTAAGGTTTGGCGCAAAAGTTCCGTCCATGATGTCGACGTGTATCCAGTCGGCGCCCCATATTTCCAGTCGTTTGGCCTCCGCAGAAAGATCGCCGTGGTCTCCGGCTAGGATCGAGGGAGCAATCTTTGGCATGATCACTTCATTTCTTTGATTATCTTGTTCACGGTTTCCCTGTCGGGAACTTTTCCGTGATACTCGGGCGACCACTCCATGAACTCGACTCCCTTTCCCTTGGTGGTGTGCGCGATGATCACCGTAGGCCGATTCCTGACCTGTTTTGCTTTGCTAAACGCGCCCAGTATCTGCTCAAAATCGTAGCCATCGACTTCAATGACATTCCAGTTGAAAGCCTTCCACTTTGAATTGAGCGGCTCGATGGGCATAATCTGTTCGGTCAGACCGTCCTGCTGGATTCCGTTTCTATCAACAATTGCAGTGATGCTATCCAGACCGTACTTTGAGGCGCACATTGCGGCTTCCCAGATCTGGCCCTCCTGCATCTCTCCGTCGCCCATCATCACGTAGACTCTGTAGTCTTTTCTGTCAATCCTGGCAGCGAGAGCCTCACCTATGGCAAAAGACAACCCGACTCCTTCAGATCCGGCGCACATTTCAACGCCTGGAGTTTTTTTGGTATCCGGGTGTCCTTGGAGCATGCTGTTTATCTTTCGCAGCGTCTTGAGTTGCTCGATTGGAAAATACCCCTGCTGGGCCAAAATCGAATAAAGCAGCGGAGCGGCGTGCCCCTTTGAAAGGATGAACCTGTCCCTATCCGGCCACTTTGGGTTCTTCGGATCATGCCTCATGACAACGTAATAAAGAGCGACCAAAAGCTCGACAGCGGACAAGGAGCCGCCGGGATGGCCAGACTTTGCTTCTGCCAGGGTCTCCAAAATCAACTTGCGAGTGGAGTTCGAGATCTGTTCGAGCTCATTGATCGATTTGTTGCGAGTCGAGACTGACATGTTTCCCTGTCCGTGCATCTACAATATTACCTTGCAATGCATGCGCTTTTGAATCTAACGCCTTACGGGCACCTGAATGACATTGTCCAAGATTTTTTCTGCTGCGTCGAGGTTCTTCACGATGTCATCTGAACTTACAACAATAGTTCCCGCCTTGTCTCCTCTGATTGCGGCGGCAAGGTTGCTCAGCGCCGCACCCTCCAGAGAATTTGCTCCCGAAGCCAGAGACAGCGAAAGAACAGAAGTCATGGCATCTCTGACGCCGACCGGCCTCGCAAATTGACTTGAAGATATCATTGGGG
>JBOGRL010000034.1:0-5552 GCA_050749505.1 Nitrososphaerales archaeon | reverse complement strand
GATCTCCTCTAAAGTTATGAAAGGTTTAGGTATACTCAGATCAAGCACTACGAAGGCAGAGTCAAGTTCTCGCGCGGAGTTTTCCGGAGATTGATCAAACAACGACGCGCTTGAGATTGCAGCGTAGATGATCTGATTTGACGCTATTTCAGTAATGATGTCATTTGCAAGAGGAATGAGCTTTCGATGGTGTCTCACTGCACCAATCATCCTCAGTGATTCCTTCACCCGTTTGGATGAGCCGAGTAATTGATAGTATCTGGAAGCCCGTGAAAGTGATCTTTGTGCCTCGCCGTAAAGTTTAGCTTTCACCGAGGCGCTTTCCATTTCTCTTTCTGCAGCATTCATTTTGATTGTGGCATCTAGTATGTGCTTGCTCGCTTTTAGCATGTTTAGGAATGACTTGTTGCCCAGCTTTCTGAACATTACTTGTGCGGAATCGAGCACGTTATTGCATTCCATGAGCAGTTCGATATCCAAAACATTTTCCAGCGACGTTTCGATCTGCTTCGAATAGTAGAGAAATGTGGCGAAACTTGCGAGCCCAGAAAGCAAGGGTTTCAATGTCTTTGATTTCGATACTTCGGCTGCCTTTCCGAAGGTCTCCTTTGCATCAAGATAGAGCTTTGAATCACCTCCTATCTGGGCGGCTTGGAAACTGCTCAGAGCTTTGCACAAAGCTGCAAGAGAATTCAATTCGTTTGAACCCAATGAATCTGAAATAGCAGAATTCTCTGCAAGTTCTGAAAACATCTCCTCGGCCAGCGAGAGACCTTTGATTGAAAGTTCAGCATTCCCAATCCTGTAGGCTTCCTTTGATCTTTCCAAGATTATCCGCGCATTGCAAAACGAAGTCATCTGCGTTGCAAGAAGCAAGAAAGATTTAGAATCCCTTAACTCATCGTTCTCAAGCTCAGATTGCAATTTGGCGAGGGATTGGACTGCTTCTACAAAATAATCGATTGCTTTCTGCGCATCTTCAGAAAGAGATTCTTTTTCTGATTTTTCAATCAGCGACTCCGCAACGTAAAGATGAGCTCTTGATTGCCACCGTCTGGTACTCGAAATGAGACTAGCGGCTCGCCTGTAAAGCTCTGATGCTTTATCGAATTCTGATGCTCTGTGTGCCATTTTAGCTCGCTCTATGTTCGTCCACGCAAGCATGTAGCTCGAAGGCTCAGAGTAGACAGCAGAATTTCCATTTGATCCCCGGGCGGCTTCATAAGCTTCGTGCGCCTGGAGATAATAGAACGCGCTCTGGGGGAAATTTCCCTCTTTATCAAAAACCTGCGCAATGCGCCAGCTAGACTCGGCGATCTTTTCGTTCCAACCCAATCGTCTGGAGGTCTTGATTGCTTGGCCGAAGTATCTTTTTGAAGACATGGAATATTTTCTTTTATCCAGCTCTCCAATTTCGCAGTTTATCAGCTCATAACAAATGTCTCCAGCGAGCAGGGTAAACTCTACAAATCTGTTAACAAAAGCTTCGTCCGTATAGTAGATTCTGCTCTTGAGACAATTTTCCAATGATTTATTCAGCAATTCGATTGCCTTGTATTCCTTGCCTTCTGCACTCTCCTTTGCGTCAACTGCTAACTGACGATAATACTCGGAGTTGTGAAAGAAGATGTCTCCTATGTTGACCAGTTTATATCTAACGAGCCCGACCTTTCTGTTGTTGACGAGCCGCTCGGCTTTCTGGGCAAGCTTTAAGGATCGCGCCATCAACCGTTCTCTTTTGGAAGAATCCGAATAATTGGCAAGCTGTTGATAGAACGTTGCTATCCATGATCCTCCGAGAAAATCGCCCTCATACTTAGACCACAGGTCGAACCACGCGAGCGATTCTTCCCCAAGAGTGACTGCCTTTTTTAGGCATTCAACAGTTTTTTCCTTCTCAAGTTGCGCAAGACCTTCCTTGGCATAAGTTCCGGATAGATTATAGACACTCATGGCCTTGTAAATATGCCACGGAGTCCGCTTCGCGTAATCGTAAGAACGTTGATAATGCAACCGGGTTTCTTTATATAATTCCACCATCTGGTCTCCCTCCGTCTTTTCTGATCGACTTTCATAGCACAACCCGTAATCCCAGTAGGCGGCCGCAATAAATGCCCTGCAGAAGCTCAGCCGTGTTATGCCTAAAACTGCCGCAGTACGGGAACTTTCCTTGAGAGTAATCTTTTCCTGATGAAGCAAGTAGTCGATTGCCTTCGATATGTATGAGAGGGCCCTGTCAGAGTCGCGCTCAAGTAAGAAATAAGAAAATCCCAGACCGTCGCTCATCAGACCCAAGGGTGCGCAAAGTTCTACATTTTCTTTGTGTTTTGCTATGAATTTCAGAGTGGTTTCTCTTGCTCTAGCTAACTGTCCAAGAGTTGATTTCTTTGATCTGATCAGAAACGGCGTTATCCTCAGTTGCACCATTAGTCCGATCGCGTATGGTAACGCCCTCTTCGATCTGCATGTTGAAGCGGCAGCAACTGCATGCTGATACATCAGCTTCGCATTCCTGAGTCTATTGTACCCAATGAAATTTGGATACAGCAAGTGTATGAGAGCAAGCAGGCTGTGCCGAGCCGCGATTCCATCGAGGTTCGAGTCATCCAGCTCATTGACAGCATAATTTATATGCAGCTCGTCTTCGAGTTTTGCCTTGGAATCATGGAAGAATCCTATAGCCTGACCAGTCTTTCGGGCCGTTTTCGATAGTGCGCTTACCTCAGAGTACAGACCAAGGAACGTGTTGTCAACCCCTTTACGAGTCAAGTCAGAGTTTGATTTTGAAACAAATTGCGGAGCTGCGCCTGACATTCTGAACTTTCCCTGAGATGCCAAATTCGCACGTCTCAATTACACGGTTAGGTTGCGTGGATCCTGTCCTCTAATCCTATAGAGCTTCTACTCCCCTTGGAGTTTTCACTTATATATGAAAATGCCTAGCTCCAGATCGCAATCAAGGATTTCCCAGATCAACACTCTGCAATGAGTGCTCCTCGTGGCTGAATCTACTGTCAGATTAGCGAATTATTGAGCTTCGAATCGGACTGCTGGCCAATTCTAGATTTAATTCGGATAATGAGGATTTCTAATCTCAGATTAGAATAAGGCCCAGCGCGTAAACTGACAGCCCTAGAGTGATCGAGCGGGAAAAAAGACAAGAGTCGCAGCGATTGAAGATAGTCCTGAGAGTTTGTTGATTTTCCTGCTGCTCAAAGATTCATTAAAGTTCGTGTCTTATCACTTTCAATAGAAGGCGCGTCTGAGCTGGTGAAGGGTACTTTCATCCCGAATAGCGGTCAAATCCCGAATATCTAATTGAAAAATGACAGAAGGCAGCAGAGCTAGCCAGCACGCCGCGTGCCATTCTACCCGATGATCCCGTGGTAAAACTGATTGTGTTCAGGATAAAACAATTC
Organism: Nitrososphaerales archaeon; assembly: GCA_050749505.1. Classification (GTDB taxonomy): domain Archaea; phylum Thermoproteota; class Nitrososphaeria; order Nitrososphaerales; family CADDZS01; genus DATLTL01. The sequence goes on along the minus strand of JBOGRL010000034.1, from coordinate 2,133 downwards.
AAGTTCAGCTTCTTCGATTCCTGCCTCCAACCTTCTGCTAGGCGAATCGCACAAAATGCAAGAATAGCTTTTGCTCCACAGTTCTCTACTCAATTCGGGGCTGTTCATACTCATATTCTCGTGTTGTGGGAAACCCAGCGGAAAGGAAAAACTCGGCTGAGATAATCCTAGAAAATCGACTAACGAGCCCCAATACAACCTGATGGGATTGAACATAGGCAACTTCATATTTGTGCTCGTGAACCGACACTACTAAGCTAGGAAACTGACCTACAGGTTGGAAATTTAACAATTGAAGTCTGAAACTGTTCCGAGCGGGATAGCTGGTCTCGACGATTTGCTGGGAGGGGGCTATCCGCGCGGACGCGTAATTTTGATCACGGGTGGGCCGGGATCAGGCAAGACCCTGATGACGATGCAGTTTCTTATCGACGGAGTCGAACGTTTTGATGAGAGAGGCGTTTTCGTCTCGTTGGAGGAAAGTAAGTATCATCTCTTGAGTGAAATGAGAAATTTCGGTTGGGACCTTGAAAAATACGAAAAAAAGAGTCAGATAGCTATAGTTGATGCCTCCCCTCTGAGACAAATTTCAAGGGACGACGGGCCCGAGCCCTCCCCAGAGACCGGACGCGACATTCACATTCGAGGACCGGAGTTCTCGATTCAAGCTCTGAGTACAGTGATTAGAAGCTATGTGAGGGTGACTCGCGCCACACGTATAGTGATAGACCCGATAACGTCGCTCTCTTTGCAGTTCGCAGAAAACCAACAAAGGCGCACGGCAATAATAGATCTGCTAGATTCGCTAGTTAGTATGGGGACGACAAGTTTGGTAACAAATGAGATAGGAACTCATTTCGGCAACACCCTGACTGACAGAGAGATTCCAGCAGAAGAATACCTCTGTCATGGTGTACTTGTGTTGCATAATTCTCACGTCGCTGGAAGAGGCATCATCTCCGCCTTGGAAATTGAAAAAATGCGAGAGTGTAAGCATGACAGACAGCTCCATCCTTACAGCATAACAGAGAAGGGAATAACTGTTTATGCTGAAAGATTCTTGGGATAGAAATATCCAAGAATGAGTTACTTGCAATATGCTTGAAGAGTCAGTTGGTCATCTCTGTCATTATCTTTCATCCGTGAAACATGGCTCTGCGAAGCACTTCATTGCAGAAAGCAGCGTGGTCTGCTCTCCTGCTCTTTTTTTGGCCGACAATTCCTGAATATTGAATTAACCAAAAGTACTTAAATTGGACTGTGTATCACGCAGTCTCAGGCCGTCTCGGTAAAAGAAAGCGGAGTATGGATTCTCTATTCCTTGGACGCATCGCATATCGACGAGGAACTAATCGAATGTATTGATTCAGTGTTGAGTATGTTCGGTGAGAACATAAAATACATGATCTACACGAACTGGATGAAGGCTGATACATTATCCCATCATGGCGTGCTTGGAGACCCGGAGGGATTTGCCAGGACACTGCGACAGCTTTTCGGAATCGGGGGCGCAAGCTTGGAGGTATTGTTTGTTCGAGAAATAAGGCGGCATTTTGTAAACGATCTCGGAATGGCTCTTCCGGAAATGTCGACTCGTTCCTTTCATTGTCTGGTTGGGGAAATCAGGAAGATTCGGAAAGACCAAGAATCGGCCTGAGCAAAGAGCGCGTTCTACTGGAATGGGAAAAAAATGGTATTCTTCAACCCGCGGTACTGCTGTGCCGAGCAGGTCTCTCCTTCATTAATACAAACTCTTGAATTCCGGAGACCAGCTCATATATTACCCACCTGACCTTTTGCTGCGGAGAGCTTTGTGTGATCTAGCCTTGAACTGCAATATCCAGAATTGCAATGAATCATGATAAAGGTCATTAATGAAACTGAAGCGCCGAGACAAAGAGGGCAGGCTTTTGCCGGACAAGTGCAGGAACCCTGGTTCGTAGTATATCATAGAAGCGCTTAAAACCAAGCAATGCGCTTTTTTACCAAATAGTGAGCGGATTGCCCTCTTTCCTCCCTGATGTTCGTCCAAGAACTTGATTTTTTAAAAAATACGCACAAACGTGAGGGTGGAGAAAAATTCCGAGAAGTGACCATTATGCCAGCTATTGACGCGGTCGGACTAGTCCATGC
>JBOGRL010000033.1:0-3536 GCA_050749505.1 Nitrososphaerales archaeon | reverse complement strand
GAATCGATTACCTTGATAGATATCCCAGCATTCTCGAACGATTAGACGCAGACGCCGTACAGACCGATTTTGAAGAGTTCCTAAACCCGAACAATTTATGTCTAGCAATCGCGGGCCCGATCGGAGGATCAATGCCGAAATTACCAAAGGAGATCCTGGAACAGATGGCCAACCTTTCAAAAAATAGATAAAGATATTCAACTCTCGAAGAATTAATAGCTCCTCGCGACGAGCTACACAAAGATTCACTGAACCAAGAGAACTCGCTTCAGGAAGCAGAGATAGCGAGCTCACCAAAGGGGAATTTTTTCAAATTATCGAACCATGGAGCAAGAACCTGCATTTCGCTTTTGCAGCGCGGTATGCAAAACCCAAGCAAATATCAGGGAACGCAGAGGTTCAAATGGCACGGATCTATGCTACGCTCGAGAGCCTTGGATATCTAAAGGGCTTTGTGCTCAAAAGCAAGAAAAGCCTTCTGAGGAAATTAACCGTGCGAAACTCATCTTCTGCGAGCTCGCATAAGAGTGCAAATTGAAGTGACATGCAGAGTTGTCAGAGGCGTCTAGTGCCGGGTCGACCAGTAAGTTTGGGCTTGCCCTCTACTGATCCATTCTACGTAGTCTTTGAGAATCTGATGGTGGTCAAAGGCAAGGTTGATATCATCAAGTAGGTGATCCTCGCCAACCCATTCGGCGCTCTTCGCATCATCACCCGCCCTAATTTCCCCAGCGGTCCAGTCTGCAACAAACACAGAGCTTATCCGCTGACCTCGAGGATCTCTTCTTGGGTCGCTGTACACTCCAAATATCGTAACGAGTTTTGCATCAAGAGAAGTTTCCTCCTTCAATTCTCTGAGAGCAGCGGCCTCGACAGTTTCTCCATACTCCACATGCCCACCAGGGAGCGAGTACCAACCTTCAAAAGGGGGCCGTGCACGTTTTTCCAAAACAATACTACCACCCTTCCTTACTATCACATCGACTGTTGGAATCGGCGACTTCTCAGCTTCAGCGGACTTGCTCTTTGACCGACTCATGGTTAGATCTCATCTAAGAGATTGGTTAAAAGTCACCTAATGAGATTTGCTGTACTTCAGCATCTGATCTACCTGGAACTGAGCTGAAACATGGTAATCGCCCCCCTTTCAGTATTCGGTCTCGCATACTTGATTCTGTTCTGCTCTGTCATAAAGTTTCGAATATAATTGGTGCGCAGCTCTTCACGCATTGTTTGAATCATGTTCTTTTCCTGAATTGTTGCCGAACTGAAAATCCCTGCGCAGTGCTGTGCTCGCATAAAATGGAGAAATATCTTGCAATGCCAAGTTTGATGGAACTCTCGGAATTCTTTGTCGCGCGGTCGAAAAAAAGCGATCGTTAGTACACGTGTCATCTTTCAAGAGCTTGCTTCATTTATGCTCGCGGTTACATATCAGCAAATTGTGGCCCTAATTTTTACAACAAGGTCAAGTCAATTTCGGTATTTTTCCGGACGGATAGACAACCAGGCCTGCTTCACCTATTTTTAGCGGAAAGGTACCTTCTTTGTGTGAGGTTCCCCTCATCTTCCTCACTTCAACCCCTCGCACTCTAAGCCCACCGACTCGCGCGAAGTAAAGCACAACAACGCCATCGGAAATGAATTCCTCCACTCCGTACCTACTGAGAGCTTGACTATCCTCGGGGATCTCTGTCACAAACAGCACTGTCGAGTCAAGCTGCTTCAAAAGGCTTGAAAACCGAAGAAGATCCTGTCTCAATTGCATCGCACTTTCAGCCTGCATTCCCAGCACCGTGATCGGATCAATCGCTATTCTTTTTGCCCCGATCTTTTTCCACTGAATCGATATATTTGAAAAAATGTCTGCAGGATCAACCTTGCGTAGCTGACCGCTTACTGCTGGCGACACATCGATTAGGGCAATTTTCTCTTTTTTTAGCAAAGTATCTATATCCCAACCGTAGCTTGCAGCACTCTTCACGATACTTGGTATCGTTTCTTCCATGGTCACATAGATTCCCGGCTCATCGTAGATTTTAGCTCCCTTGTAGATGAATTGCATTGCAAACGTGCTCTTACCAGTACCTGTACCTCCAGTCACAAGGATAGATTGACCTCTAGGCAAACCTCCGAGTACAAGCTCATCAAAACCATCTATCCCGGATCTCACTTTGCTCAATAGCATTTTTTCTCTCTCAGATCTCCACATCTAATCCAGTATTCGTAATCGCGTAGCTTTTCCAACTGTCATCATGCCTTCTTCCCTTCAGAGTCTCGATTCTAAGCTGTCTTGTTCGCTGCTCGTCTTCTTCCATTATCCTAAATCGAATTGCACCTGTACTCGAGAAAGTTAGCGCGTTCAAAATCTTTTCATCATGCGCACCCTCAGAGATTGTAGCTATGCCCCTGGTTCGGAAATTCTCAAGCCTGGAGCTCAGGCAAGAGATAAAGTCGACGACTGATTTAGTGTCACAGGATAAAAGTAGTCTTGAAATCGAATCTAGCACGATCAGGTACTTGTCCAAATCAACTGAAGTGTCAGTGCGTCTTAGCTGTTCTGATATGACAATCAACATGCCCGTCGGGTCAAGCCCCATAACACCCTTGCCAATGTTTTCAGATAGCCCCAGGCGCGCGGGGCTGACAGCATCGAATATCTGAAACTTTCCTTCCTTTTCATATCGGTCAGTTCTCCAGCCAAATCGTGCCATGCTCGTCCTGAGAGTCGAAGGCAATTCTTCGGTCGTAATCCAAAGTACCCTTCCACCGTTCTGCAGAGTTTCGTAGGCATACTGCTCTGCAAAGATGGTCTTGCCGGTACCGCTTGCGCCAGATAGAACCGCCAGGCCGTTTGGCATCATTTCCTTAAACGTCAGTTCGCTGACTGCTTGGCTAATGCTCTTTACAACAGATGTGCTTGTTCTAACGCAGACCGCCTCCTTTCGATCCTTTCCTTGAGCAATCTTTCTTCATTTTCAAGCCTGGTCTTGTCCTTGGAGCTGAGATTTTTGTTTTGCAGTGAACCCAAGACCGAAAGGTCAACCCTGATCTGGCCCAGCTGCGAAATCATTTTCTCGTAATCGTTCTTAATCCTGAGGAGAGCTTCCTCAATTCTCGATATGCGCTCTTTAATCGAGTAGACTTTTTCGATATGTGATTGGTCGTCATCGATTGCGGTAACCTCTTCAACATGACGCAGCTCATTCTCGAGCCTTTCCTTCTCAGACAGCGCGGATGCCAGATCCATTTGCTCACCGGATTCGACGACGGCTTTCGCAGTTTGAGCTCTGGTGATCTTGTAATTTCTTTTGCCATCGAGGTAAACCAAAGCGGGATGCCAGAGGAATTCTCCAGTTGAACGTGGCTTTGCACTCAGAGTTAGTGTTTTTGAGAGTCCAGGACCGATCTTCGAAGCGATAGATAGTGAGTTGCCTTCAGACAGAGAGTATTGGCTTTCAACAATCTCGAAGTCTTCTGGCAATGCTTCGTCAATCCTCACAGTAATCGCTCCTTCTCTTCCGATGTTTGAAAGT
>JBOGRL010000032.1:0-4871 GCA_050749505.1 Nitrososphaerales archaeon | reverse complement strand
CCGCTGGGGTGATCGTTCAGGCACTCGCAGCCCCAGAGATTCTGGCAAAAGGAGCCTTCCAAGGGAGCATGGAATCGATCTACAGAGGTATGTAAATCGTGCTCGACAGATTGATTTAGACCGTCTGTCACGAACGATCCACACACCCCTGTATATCAGACCGCAATGGGTCCTCTACCCCTAGTCTATTGAACTTCTTGTTCTGTAACCAAGACTGAGGAGTTAATTCTCCTGCATTCAAATCTGTGATTTCAAGCGAGTTTCTTAATCTCTTCAACTGTTGGAATTCTGTCGTCAGCTGACTGCCTCCCCTTGGGCATCCTGCTGCTAATCTTATTCCAATTTAGAAGAATGTCATTTTGGTTACAGAATTTCTTAATCGGCTTGTAATAGTTGATAAGTGTCGATTCGGAGCATTCGTTTTTTGGGCCCTTTCCTTATGTCCTCGCATGTACTCGTTGATGGCGAATGTTGCCCACCCTTGATCCGACTTCGCTCTTTTCGAAAATTCAAGAGCTTGCTTCTTCAGGTCTCCATCAAGCTTGAGATGATCTGAAAACATGCGGAGCCTTGCGGTGTATCTTTTTCTTGGTAAGATCATTCGTTATTTCCGTCAAAGAACTCCATAATGGGATCAACCTCCCAAGGTTTTTCTTCCAGGGTAGTTATTGGGTTTGTCAGTTCTGGAAATGACATTCAAGTGTCATTCATCTATTGAGTCCTATATTTGAATCAATATAGTAGCGGGCCCGGTGGGATTTGAACCCACGACCCCCGGCTCCGAAGGCTTGCACGTCCTAGTGAAAGACACGATGCCCTGATGTATGCTGACCATGAAAGCGATCAGATGCACGCGGAAGCCAAGAGCTGGAAAGCTCCATGCTAGGCTACGGGCCCGACTTTAGTTTCATAGCCTTTCTTTTGAGTCTTTTAATTTTTGGTGCAAACGGCTTTGTAAGTACTCCCTCCTCGCAGATTATCGCGGTGACCAGTTCCGGAGGAGTAACGTCGAATGCCGGGTTGAACACACCCACGCTGTCTGGAGCTGTCTGCTCGCTTCGCACCCTCCTTACTTCGTCAGCCGACCTCTCTTCTATCTTCACGTCCGTCCATTTAGTCTCGAAATCAAAAGTCGAAAGCGGCGCCGCGACATAGAACGGGATGCGATGCCGCTTTGCAAGCGTCGCGATTTGATACGTGCCTACCTTGTTGAACACGTGGCCTGTCCTTGTTATCCTGTCTGCTCCGACAACGACACGATCAATCAAGCCTCGCTGCATGGATATTCCGACTGCCGTGTCTGGGATCAGCGTAACATCAAACCCGTCGGTCGTCAATTCGTAGGCGGTCAATCGAGCGCCTTGGAGCACGGGGCGCGCTTCCGCGGCGAAGACCTTGAGCGTTTTCCCACTGGTTGCGACTGATCGTAAGACGCCAAGTGCAGTTCCGTATCCGACAGTCGCGAGCGCCCCAGCAATCTGCTGAATCCAAAGATTCCCAAGAAAGGAATCCTGCGATTCAATTACAGTGGGTCAGCACGCTGTCGCCGGTGCGGAAGAGCTTTGCTCCGAGGTCGGAGAGTTTCCTGTTTGTTTTTACGTCAGCATCTGCGAGTCTTTCAACAAAACTTATGACGCTTTTCTTGGCTTTCTTTTCGTCCTCGATAACTTCTGGTAGATTTGATTTTACGAAATCGAGTGTCCTTTCTACCCCCCAGGCCAGGTTGACTGCTGTGGGCCTTGCGGATTTGAGCGCGATCGTATCCGGCTCAATTTCGCGGATGAGCTCCTTTTTTGTTCTTGACTTGGAAGACTGAACGGAAAGTGCAACGCCCATCGCGCCAGCGATGCCAATCGCTGGAGCTCCCCTGATCTTCATCGTTTTGATCGCGTCGATGACCTGGGGAACGCTCTGGCACTGGATGAACTTCAGCTCTCTCGGAAGCAATGTCTGATCTATCATGACAACGCTGTTTGATTCCTCGTCCCATTCGATAGTTCGCTGTTCGTAAAAATTGAGCTTCTGATCCATTTAGTTTTGCCCCATAGTGATGATTCAGAGCTCAATCCCTTCCGTTTATAAACCAGATTCCGGAAAAGCCTCTTTCATCTCTCTCCTCTTTACCCGCGTGTGTGTGAATCAGCATAAATTGACAGCAGCAGAACAGAAATCTTCTACAGCAAAATCCTCTGATGAAAGCGCCATTCCGAACCAAAACGAGAGAAGCGGGCGCGATCAGGATTTACAACAGATAATCGAAGCTATTTTTTCCAAGAAGATTGATCATGTCATCCTTGCAAAGGCGGATGACGCCAGACTGCTCGAATCCAAGGGATTCGGCGTTCGAGAGAAGGAAGACTACCATCTGAAAGACTATGAAGTTCTTTATTTAATGTACAACGAAAAACTTGCCCTAACCAGGGGGAAGAAACAATGTGAATTCACTGAATACGTCAATTTTGCTCTGTCGCGCGACGAGAATGCCTGGACGAGGTTTCTGATATTCAGGGATCTTCGGAGCCGGGGTTACGTCGTGCGTGAAGGCTTTGGGTTTCCTATCGATTTTCGCATCTATGACCGGGGAGATTATGGAAACAAGGCGGCAAAATACATAGTGTTTGGATTGAACGAAGGAAAGACGATCAGCATTGCAGAACTAAAAAAACATGTAGATGAAATGTCTACGATGGGCAAGGAAGCAGTCGTAGCTGTGGTCGAGCGTAGGGGCGAGGTGATCTACTACAAGGTCGGAAAATGGAGACCCATCAAGCCACTATAGTACGTGTCTTAGATACTGATTCTTTATATCTCTAAAGCAACGCCATTGAAGGCTATAAAAGAAAATGAAAGCAGTCATACTTGCTGGCGGGTTTGGTAAGAGGCTCAAGCCGCTGACCAATGACAGACCAAAGCCGATGATTGAAGTCCTGGGAATCCCCATACTCGAATGGCAGATCAACTGGCTCCACAAGCATGAGATAAACGAAGTCGTAATCTGCGTCGGCTACCTGCACGAAATTGTGTTGAAGCATATCGGCAGTGGAAAAAAATTCGGTGTGAAGGTGGCCTATTCATTTGAAGAAGAGCCTCTGGGAACGGGCGGGGCGCTCAAAAACGCCGCTTCGATTCTCTCCTCCGGAAAAAGTTTCTTTGCACTCAACGGCGACATCCTGACCGATTTGGATCCCTGGAAACTTGTGGACGACCTTCCGGCCGAATGCATGGGCTCTATTGCTGCGGTTCCGCTCAACAGCCCGTACGGTATAATTGAAATCGAAGACGGTTTTGCCAAGGGGTTCAGAGAAAAGCCGGTACTTCGCGATTACTGGATCAACGCGGGAGTCTACTGTCTTTCAACCAGTATTCTAGATGAGTTGCCAGAAAACGGGAATATCGAAGCGATCACAATGCCCAAAATTGCAAATGAGAGAAAGCTCAGGGTAACAAAGTACGAAGGCGTCAGCTGGAGGTCGATCGATACCCACAAGGACATCGAGGAGGCTGAGAAGCAGTTCGAGCACCTTCTACCCAATAATTCAAAACTTTCAGCGATAGGCAAGACTAGCCAGATCGCAGTATAGCGTCATGCTTAGATATTCTCTCCGAACTCAAAGCGACGATGACCGACGCTAATCACAAAGTGCGAATCCCAACTCTCGTATCGATGATCAGGCCGGCCAACTCGGTCATGGTCGGATTCGCAGTGATAGTTGGTATCGCTGTATCCTCGCACAACTATCGCGAGATTTTCACGCTTACCTCCGTTTTGGGTTTCCTTACCGGGTTCTTCATCTCGTCTTTTTCAATGGTGTCAAACGACATCTACGATCTTGAGGTTGACCGGATAAATCAGCCGGCGAGGCCCCTGCCGAGCGGGGCAGTTTCGCCCCGTCAGGCAGGAATTTTCTGCGTCTCGCTGCTCGTAGCCGGGCTTGCGGCATCTATTGGATTGAGTCTGATCAACTTTGTAATCGCGGGAGCATTCGCATTCATAGGCTGGTTTTACAACTATCGCGGAAAAAAAATGGGCCTGTTCGGAAATTCGCTTGTCGCGCTGTCCCTGGCCATCCCGTACATCTTTGGCTCCGTCGCACTGGCAAATTACTCGGTAAACCTGGGCTATCTGCTGGCGTTGACTTCATTTCTAGCCGGGTTTGGACGGGAAGTCCTCAAGGGGATTTCTGACGTGGAAGGAGATCGCATACGAAAGATCCGGACAGTCGCAATTTCAAACGGCGTTCGCGCGGCGAGATTACTCACCGCAGGTCTGTTCCTTCTCGCTGTCTTGTCCAGCTCACTTCCGGTAGTTTTTGGGTTGCTCGGAAACGCGCTTTACATTTACATTGGCCTGATCGCGATACCCGACGGAATATTCCTATTCCTTGCTATCCAAGTTCTGTCTTTGGGAACCGAGAAACAGACGCTGAAACTCAAGGGCATTGCCCTCGGGGGCATGATGTTCGGGTTGATCGCCTACCTTGTCTCCGGCATTGCAGTTTAAGTCGATAGAATAATATCTACGCTTGATAAGATGTAGATTTGTTTTGCTTTCAGAGCGAGTCAGACCCACAAAGATTGGTTCAATGATCGGGAACGAACAGTCTCGACTGGAATTAGTAAAGTGGCTGAAACACTGGAAAGTAGGCTCAAAACCTGTGTTGCTCTCGGGTCCACCGGGCGTGGGCAAATCGACTTCAGTATACGCTGTTGCAAAGGAATTTGGCTACACTGTGATCGAGTACAATGCAAGCGACGTCCGAACCCGCGAAAGATTGCGGGAGGCACTTTCTCCAACATTGGAAAACGCCTCTGTTTTCGGTAAAGATGAGAAACTGCTTGTCTTTCTGGATGAGATCGACGGCCTCCTGGGA
>JBOGRL010000031.1:0-3852 GCA_050749505.1 Nitrososphaerales archaeon | reverse complement strand
GTGTATACGATTAGGAACGGAATCCCATAGCCGAGTTTTTTCACTTCAGCAGTTGACTTTGCGCTCTTCCCGTATCCTGCCAGAGGTCCGAAATATTCTACGCTTACTTTTTCAGATGAAAGATTCGAAAGATATTTTTCTACTTGTTTCTGCGTGGGGATCTTCAAACCTGTGCTTACACTCGATGTCTTTGAGGCATCGAGCTATAAGCTAGAACCGTGGGATTTTAAAATCAAGCTATATCATTAGGTGATCGTGCCCGGGTCTGCCCTTACCCTTCTTCTGCCCGTTGAAGACGTCTTCCCCAGTAGCTTCTTTGACCACTGGTCAATCTCGTCAAATACGTCGGGGAGCTCGTACCCAACGCCGGTGTAATTGTACCGATTTCGCGCTGTGGTAACTGATACCTGGACTTCGTACCTTGTCCTAGCAGCTTTTGTCTTTCCAGCCTTGATGACGGCTCTCGCTTCCATCATGTCAGGGACTTTCTTTCGTAAGAATGAAACGACGCGAGAAAATTTCTCTCTCGTCGCTTCTGCTTCAAACGGATCTTCCGGCAATCCAACTATGTACATGGGGATTGAATCGTTCCTCTCGGGTTCCACCAGCATCCGCATAAAGTCCCTCAATGTGATGATTCCGTGCACTTCATCCAAGTTCAGGATGACTGAATACTGTGTACCCATCTTGGACATGTTTTCATATACTCCGTTCAGAGTATCTGTGATGAGGTTTGTGGTCGCGACCTCGGGCTCAAAGTCTTCAACGGGGGTAGAAAACCTTGAGCTGCGCCAGCCTCCTGCGACTGTCCTATCTGCATAGGGGATAAGATTGAATACGATCGAGCTGGATGTCACAACTCCTTGTAATCTCCCCTGTTTGATGACCGGAAGCTGATCTATTTTTCTCTTCAACATGATTCTTCTCGCCTTTGCCACCTCATCTCCCGAATCGACGCAGATTGGCGAGGGGGTCATAAGTCCGCCTATCTTTTCATTATGATCTGAACCCATCAGCTCCTTCAAGATCGCTTGAGCCGTCACCACTCCACGAAATCTTGAATTCTGGTATACTGGAAGCGACCTAATCTTGTATCGGAACATGATGGTCGCCGCGTCTCTTATTACACTTTTGAGTGTAAGCCTGGGGACATAATGCATCAGAGTCGACAGTTTCGTGGTCGTGATATCTTTCACATTCAGGATGTCGCGGATAGTCAAAATCGCCGTCCTTTCCCTTTCTTGTACGAAAGCTTCGTAGGAGTTCGTGTCTCGCAAAAATCCAATGACTTTGGAAACTGCGTCAGATGACGAGAAAATCCCTGTTTGGGTGAGGAAATTGGTTACAGGAGCATCTTTGAGGATGGTTGATTTCATGATGTCTCTATCGCTTGAATCTCCAGCATAAACTTAGCGCAGAAATCGACAAATCAGGAAGTTTTAATGCAACTTTCCACGGCCCAGAGAGATAGAGAATATGGTGCTAGAAGAGAATCGTGACTCAAGACTTCCTAAAATGTCCCGTCTCGAAAGGGAAGTCTACGACTTTTATTGCGAAGCGTATCCAGCGTCGATATATTCGCTTGGCCTTGACGAATTTGCTGGCCGGATAATGATACTCAGCAAGAATAATATCGAGAATGCGCTCAAAAAGATCGCTGCTCTCAAGAGAAAATGCAGTTCCAAGGATATACTAATAAGAAAATTTCTCGATTCGGTCGAAACTGCCTTCCTTATGGATGAGCCAGCCGGCGGCGTCTCTCAAATAACCGAAATCATTTCGACATATTTGATCAAGGAGGGGTTCAACGCCGATCGCATCAAGAAACTCGTCGAACTCTTGACCCAATCGTTGGCAGCGTGGCTTGATTTCCTTGGCCCAAAGAAGTTCAGCGTGCCAGTGAAGATTCTCGCGCAGTACCAAGTGCTGGGAGCTCTTGAAATAATTGACCTCATTGAAAGAGAGTCCAAAGACCCCGACCTCAATGAAGAGGCTCTCAAGTTGAGAGACAAGATCACTGAGTTCAGGGAAAAATATGCCGTGCCGGGATTCACGGAAGGGGAGTTCTACGAGGTCGAAAAAATTCTTAGCGAGCAGGACAACGATCTTGGAAGAGAGAGATTTTATCCTCATGCCCTAAGATTCGCGTTTGATTATTCGGAGTCTTGGAGAGAGCTTGAACGCAACGCACTAAAATGGATGGATGAAGATCTACCAAAACTCAAGGAAACAACGAAAAGGCTAGCAAGTGCGCTCAACTGCAACAATGACCCCGAATCAGTCGAGAAACAATTGAAAGCAAGGCCTGGGATGGACGGAAAGCAAGCCCTTGAAACAACCAAACGCATCAGACCCGTAATCCAGTCGCTAGTTGCAGAATCGATAGTTGGGATCAATTCGAAATACGACACAAGAGTGGTGGAGACTCCCGCGTACCTTACTCCAATAATCCCCACAGCTGCCGCGCAAGGGTTTGACGGGTTAACCGGAAAGCCGTACCAGATGTATTACCTGACCACAGACCCAAAGAGGGCGCCGCCGGGAGGGCTCGCCGATCTGATCAACACACTTGTACACGAAGAGTACGGCCACTGTGTCCATTTCAGCAACACGGCCATGAAATTCGCCGCGAAGGCTACTATAGCTGAAATTCTTCCTTCACTTCATTCAGGTACGACTTCGGAGGGGCTCGCGTTCCAGAGAGAACTGGAGTTTATGGATCTGCTCGGCAAAATAGCAAAGAAAAAGACATCAGAATATACAAAGGCGGAAAGCGAATTTGTCTGTCTGATAGGTGGATATGGAGGATTTGATAGGTTTCTGGAAGAAATAGAGTTTGCGACCTACAGGTGCCGCATCATCAGGTTTCTGCGCGTCATTGGAGATACGCGAATCAACAGTGGCAAGCAGAACCTGCTCGAATTTCTGAAATGGGCTGAGAAAAAAACTGGGCTCTCTCAGAGGACGGTCTTCTATCAAATATTTCCAGCGCACGAGGGGATCTTTCCTGGATACGCTACTTGCTACGCAATAGTTGGTCAAGACATTAGGGCGGCTCAGAAACTGCTCAAGAAGGACAGCAAGAAGCTTGTAAAGTTCAACGCCTACGCATGCTCAATGGGATATCCGCCGAGAAGCATCTACATAAAACGCTTGAGAGAATACGCAAGAAGACTATAGTAGGAAAGTGGTAATCATGGATATTGCCGCGAGCAGGCTAAAGTACCCACTTTCTGTTATCCCAAGAAACGATGTTTGTTGGTTTGAATTCCACAACAACCCTGTGCTCTTTGCCATACTTTTCCTGCCAGTTTTTCGGGAATCGCTGAGTGTCCCTGAGGCCGCTGTATTTTTGGGCTAGAAGATCAAAAACTTGCTTTCGCAAAGCCTTGTCAGTATCTACGACTTTGGCAAGCCCCTGAATCATCACGCCTCGTAGCTCGGTGTATCTATCACCGTCCTCTATAACGGCGCATACTGTCGGTTTTTTCAGAATATTTTTGATCTTCTTTTTGTATGGTTGCGCACGGAAATAGATCTTGTCACCAATTACAACAAACCACACTGGGGCGGCATGAGGAAATCCGTATGGATCTATGGTGCATAGTGTCATCTTATAGTTGCTCTTTACAAAAGACCATGCATCCGTGCCATCCATCGGCAGATACTGGGTGTGGCGGGCTCTCCTGACCCGAGGTTGAGTTTTCGGATACATTGGTGATTCCTTCCATGTCTCCAAGAAGTCGCCCAGTAAATCGGGGCTTGGTAGATAATAGTCTTTTGCTGGTGTTCAAGTGCTCTGTTACTTTAGGCCAGCCGCCAGACTTTGTTGCGCCATTTCTGTGAACTCGA
>JBOGRL010000030.1:0-3415 GCA_050749505.1 Nitrososphaerales archaeon | reverse complement strand
CTGCGAGCTCTTGCTTCAGAAAAATATGAAGAGTTTAAGCAAATCTTCGAGGCGCTGAAGCGGCCCGGATCAAAATCTTCAAAACTTCGGGTCTTCATCTCGACTGGAGATTACGATTCTTCCGGAGAGTCTCTCGGCGGCGGGGATGTCATAGTCCTTACGAACGAAAGGTTTGATTCCGTCATCAGGCACGGAGCGTCCTGGATAGATTCGATCTCGCTTTTCATAGCTGACGAGGTTCACCTCGTGGGAGAACCACACAGAGGGCCAACGCTTGAAATGATTCTCACAAAGGCGATGATGTACGTACCTGCGGCACAGATAATCGCGCTGAGCGCGACGATCAGCAACACAAGCGTCCTTGCGAGCTGGCTCGGGGCTGAGCTCGTCGTGACAAACTGGCGACCGGTTAAGCTCATCGAGGGGATCTATGATTACGGCACGCTCTCGTTCATAGAAGGAGGGCAGCGAAGGTTAATCCAGTCAAACCGTGGAGCTTCAATCGACGTTGCCATAGATGCCGTCAAGGAAGGCGGACAATCACTGATATTCTGCGAAACCAGAAAGAAATCCGTTTCCGTATCAGAGAAAGCAGCTGAAATCATCCCGAACTTTCTATCCTTTGAGGAGAGTGGTAAGCTGCGTGAAATTTCAAGCAGGATAATGTCGACGGGTGAAGAAACCGATGTATCGCGGCGACTCGCCGAGGTGGTTTCTAGCGGCGCCGCCTTTCACCACGCCGGGCTTGATCCCAGACACCGAAAGATAATCGAAGACGCGTACAGAAATAGGGAGATAAAGATACTCACCTCTACTCCCACTTTGGCGGCGGGGGTCAATCTTCCGGCTCGGAGGGTCGTACTCGCAAGCTTGCTTCGATACAACGCGGAACTTGGAGGTCAAACTCCCATCAGCGTGCTGGAGTTCAAACAGATGGCCGGAAGGGCGGGGAGACCTAGATACGACAAGTTCGGGGAAATAGTTCTTCTCGCAGGAAACCAGATGAGCGCAAAGGAGATTTACGAGCACTACATACTCGCAAATCCCGAGCCCATTGAGTCCCAACTCGCGTCCGAAGGGCCGCTCAGGATGCACGTACTCGGGTTGATTTCCACTTCTGGGAGCGGAATGACGGAGGAGGAACTGTACGATTTCTTCGAAAGTACGCTTTTTGGGGCTCAGAGCACCGCCGTCAAGGTGAAGGCAAGAGTCAAAAAATCGCTGGTATATCTTGAAGAGGAGGCATTGCTCTTTAGAGCAAACAAGCTGAAAACGTTTAGGGCAACCGACTTTGGAAAGCGCGTTGCTATGCTGTACGTGGACCCTGAATCAGCAATAATCATGAGAAGGGGGATCAAGCTCGCGGAAAGGGGAGGAAGGCATACTCTCGGGATGCTTCACCTTGTAGTTCAGACGCCGGACATGTCTCCAAAATTTGGGACGAGGGCAAAAGACGAAGCAGAACTTGAAGAGGTCGTTCAGAATAAGAGATCAGAACTATTGATACCTCTCCCGAGCGCGAACGATTTCGAGTTCTACGCGGACTATGACAATATCTTGGGACACTTTAGAACAGTACTCGCGCTTGTTCACTGGATCAACGAGAATCCCGAGCAATCGATCTTGGAAAAATACTCTATCGAGCCAGGAGACCTCCGCCGTATGGTCGACAATGCAGACTGGCTGCTTTACTCGTTCGGAGAACTGGCGCAGCTTTTCAAGCGAAACGACATTGCTTTGGAGTCAAGCGAGCTGCGCGAGCGGATCAGGTATGGAATCAAGAGCGAGTTGATACCGCTCACCAAACTGGAGGGAGTGGGCAGAGTCCGGGCAAGAGCTCTGTTTGCCGCGGGCTTTACTGACATCGACAAGCTTTCGCAGGCGCCAATTGAAAAACTTGCGAGCATTCCAAAGATCGGGAACGCTGTTGCAAATCAGATAAAAAAACAATTGCCTTAACAACTTCCAGAAAGACTTTTCAGTCCATTTTCGGGTTTTAAAACGAAGTAGCAAAAAAACCAGCGTGGCAAGCATACATTGAAATTTGGAATGCGCAAAGTTGGCGAGGCAGAGTACAGAATAGAGCAGACCTCCAGGCCGGGCATGAGAGTCCCGGTTACGATTTATGCAAACGAAGCTCTGATCGCAAAGATGGAAACCGATCGAACAATTGATCAGGCGGTCAATGTGACCTGGTTGCCCGGAATCAAGAAACATATGGTAGTGCTTCCAGACGGCCACGAAGGCTACGGTTTCCCGATAGGTGGAGTCGCGGCGACTGATTTTGAGTCTGGCGTAATATCACCCGGCGGAGTGGGGTACGACATTAACTGCGGTGTACGTTTGATCAGGACCAACTTGACTGAGAAGGAGGTCAGGCCCAAGCTCCGAGAACTGGTCAAGGAATTATACCGCGCAGTTCCCTCTGGTCTTGGAAACGTGGGGGCTCTAAACCTCTCGGGCCAGCAACTCGACAATGTCCTCTCAGACGGCGTAAAGTGGGCAGTGAACAACGGTTATGGTGTCCCCCCAGACCTCGAGTTCTGTGAAGAGAATGGGACCATGAAACACTCTGATCCGTCCAAGGTTTCCGGCGAGGCGAAAAAGAGGGGTGCGAAATCCCTGGGAACGCTGGGGTCGGGAAATCATTTCCTTGAAGTTGAGATAGTGAACAAAGTTGTGGACTCTGAAGCTGCTAAAACATTCGGAATATCTGGCGAAGGTCAGGTCTGCGTGCTGATGCACACCGGGAGCAGGGGATTGGGCCATCAGGTTTGCAGCGACTATCTCAAGATAATTGACGTTGCTGCTCCGACATTCAGGATAGATCTTCCCGATAGGGAGCTTGCCTGCGCCCCTGCCGGATCAAGGGAAGCTGAAAACTACCGGCTGGCTATGGGTTCTGCCCTGAACTATGCTTGGACAAACAGGCAGATAATAACTCAAAGGACGAGGAAGGCGTTCGAGCGCGTTTTCCAGAAGAGCGAAGCTGATCTTGAAATGAAGCTCGTCTATGACGTCGCTCACAATATCTGCAAGGTTGAAGAGCATTCGGTTGACCCTTCAAATCCACGAAAGAAGGAAAAGGTATTCGTCCACAGAAAGGGAGCGACGAGAGCTTTTCCAAAGGGTAGAGATGAAATACCATTTGCGTATCGCCAGATAGGTCAGCCGGTCTTGATTCCGGGTTCCATGGGCACTGCGTCTTGGGTCTTGCTTGGGAGGGAAAAGTCGTTGGAAGCAAGTTTTGGTTCGACGGCGCACGGCGCGGGGAGAATGATGTCTCGCGGTGCTGCGATACGGACTTACCCGTATGAAAGCGTAAAGCATGATCTCGAGTCAAAGGGAATAATGCTAGAATCAGCTAGCAAGAAGGGAGTTGTCGAGGAAGCTCCGGGAGCTTACAAGGATGTGG
>JBOGRL010000029.1:0-2190 GCA_050749505.1 Nitrososphaerales archaeon | reverse complement strand
GCACGAATACGTCGGAAATTACACGAGCAACTTTAAATTTTCCAAGAGCGGATCTCTTCTCACCATTGAAAGCAATGGTTCCAAGCCTGGAGTCTACTACATCACGATTGCTGCCGAGGCCGGATTGCTTGCAGTGTCTCAGATTATCGAAATCCAAATCAGTTGAGAATTGAAGATGATGGTCTAAGTCTTGGCTAAAAACATGGTTATCGGAGCATTTGTCCAGACGCGGCCGAAGTTTGGAGCCAATGAGGAAAATATTGAGGAGGCGATCAAGAATGCTTCCAACTTTCAATCAGACATCTACGTTTTTCCCGAGCTGTGCAACACGGGATACGCGTTCACCTCCAGGGCCGAATGCCTTGGCCTCTCTGAATCGCTCGAGGATGGATCTTCGGTTGAAGCATTCCAATCATTTTCTGAGAAGAAAAAGTGTACCGTGGTGGCTGGGCTCGCGGAAAGAGTCGGCAAGAATGCCTACAATTCTTCGGCGGTCATCGAAAGAGGAAAGATTCTCGGCACGTATCGCAAGATGCACCTGTTCTACAGGGAGAAGCTCTGGTTTTCCGAATCTACTTCTGGGTTCAAAGTTTTCACTCTCAAAACACTTGATTGCAAAATAGGGGTTTTGATTTGCTTTGACTGGTTTTTTCCCGAAGCTTCTAGAGAGCTCGCGCTCGCCGGGGTTGACATAATCTGCCATCCCTCAAACCTGGTCCTGCCCGGCAAGGCGCAAGCCGGGATGGCAGTCAGGGCTTTTGAAAACAGAGTATTTGTAATAACAGCCAATCGCGTTGGCATCGAGATGAGAAGCGCAAAAGCCGACTTCAAGTTCACGGGGAAAAGCCAGATCATCTCGCCGCTCATGGAAAGACTTGCGTATGCAAATTCGGCTCAGGTTGTAGCAAAGGGCGCGGGGATGGACCTGAAACTTGCCAGAAACAAGCATGTGACATCCATGAATAATTTAATTCGAGACAGGCGCCCCGAGTTCTATATCCACGAATAAAAAAAGAGTCCCGCGGGTCGGATTTTCAGGCGTTATTCGCGCTTATTGAACCGACGACACTCCGGTTTCTGTAAGCCTGATAGGCTGGAACGGGATCAGCGCCTGCAAGCTTCGCTTACAAGGAGCCCAAGATCTCTACAGCGTCTCCCCTTTGCACGTTTTTCGAGCAGAGGACGGAAGCTCTACCAGGCTGAGCTACCGCGGGTAGAAATCAAATTGGCTTTCGCAAATAAATAACTATCGCGCCTATAGAATTGCGATCCTGTTCAAAAGATCTTGACTCCAGTTGTTCAAAGTCTTGAAGGAGTGAACGCTAACACAACATTTATAGTGCAAAATTTGGAGAGGAGCTACTGGCTTGATCGAAGCTATCGCATTGTTTCCTGCATCTGTCGGAATGAACATCACTTATCTGACCGTAATCACGGTGATGGCGACCCTGATTACCATTGTGGGGTTCATCGCCTTGTTTTTTTCAAGCAAGAAACCGGATGAAGTAGACAAGCACTCGCTCGCAAAATATGAAAAACACTGGGTTATTCTTATCGTAGTAATTTTCATCGCTTTCAGCCTTTCAACAATTTCATACCTGCCTTATCCCTACGCCCACTCTAACGTAAAGCCAACCATGACAGTTGATGTTCAGGCAGCACAGTTCGCGTGGTGTCTCAGCCCCACGCCTGACTTTGGGAAAAACTGCCAGAGCCCGTATAACATTCCAGTGGGGAATACCGTCTTGTTTATGGTGAAGAGCATTGATACGACGCACGGGTTTGGAGTTTATGACTCGCAGGGCTCGATTCTCTTCCAAGTTCAGGTCATGCCTGGTTTTACCAACAGCATAATGTACCAGTTCACCACTCCGGGAATTTATTACGTCCGATGTCTAGAGTTCTGCGGCTATGGTCATTACTTGATGATCACGAATTTCAACGTCACCTCATGATAATCAAGGGATAGAATGAATAATTGAGCTCTCAAACACAGACGCCAACAACGAATAATTTGGAAGACCCTCTTACTCCGTACACAAGAAAATGGGCGAGAAGATTCCTCTACTTTTCATTCCTCAATTTCATCATTGCTGGGACGCTAGCTCTCTTCATGAGGACAGATCAGGCTGGAAGCTCTTCAGATATCGGAGCTCTTGGCTCTGCAACAGTATTTGGGCAGCTACTAAC
>JBOGRL010000028.1:0-2419 GCA_050749505.1 Nitrososphaerales archaeon | reverse complement strand
ACTATGGAGTGCTTAGACCATGCTTCCTTCGTGCCGAGCCACCTCAGCCTGAATGACGAAATCAGTCGCTTACCAAAAACATGTCTATTGAGATGATACGACACATCTCCGACAGGCAGGTTTACTTTCTCTGCAAGATCGACCACTTTGATCCAAGGATCGGCCTCCAGGGACTTGATGATGAGAAGATCGTTATAGTCAAGTTTGATGTCCTGCGTTGAAAGTTTTGGAATAGTTGTGGAAGGATCGCTAACCAGTCTCGAAAAGTCAACATCCCATTGGCCAGAAGAATAATCAAAGTATTTTGTCTTCATCATCAGGATCTCCTTCCACACGAGAGATTTGTACTCAACATCTTCCAAGAGTTTCATTTCCTCAAGAGCGCGAAGAAGTCTGCGGAATTCGATCATGCTACCCTTTGGTACAAGAAATTCGCAATCGAGCTCTTGACTCATGAGAGTCCGTGAGTAATACTTCAGGCCTGCCTTTTGATGGAGCCCTCCGAGGATAGCCTTTGGGTTCTGAATATCCTGAGAAAGACGAAACGATGCCCTAACTCTTTGAAGACCAAGCTTGTCCGCATCAACGATGGGAACAACGCTAATGCCTTGCTGTCCAAGTCTGTTCATTCTGAATCTAAGGGTTTGATAAGGAATAGAAAGCTCCCGGCAGACGGCGTTGAGATTCCTGGCCCCATCGGAATCGACAAACGGAGCTATTCTGCTGAGAAATTCAGCTGGGTTGTCGTTTGGAATTCTCATTTTTTTGATTTTTCCCTTCCATAGGATATGTAGGTTAAATGTTATTTCCATCCTTTTTAGGGTGTTGTGGAAGTTGCCCCTCCATGACCTTCACAATAACCGCACTGGCACTCCCAAAAGCCTGTTCGAGATCGTTCATGTGCTCAAATATTATCTTTACTCCCGCATCCCCAAAAAATTCGACGAGTCTCGTCTTGTGCATCTGTTTCACGTCCACAATCATTACTGAATACTTTTATTCTGTTATTTAGCTGATCATATATTAACATATTGTGAAACCGAAAAATTTTTCGATTAGTGATTTTAACCCTTCGCCGCCATGTCAACCGATGAGAAAATCAGATTAGGAATAATGGCTCTCTCAGTCGTATCGGCAGTTGTCGTAGCTGCACACTTTGGCCACTTGAGTGTAAAGCCACCTCTCCTCGAGGAACTGGGCGGCGCCGGATCAACTTAGCTACGAACGAGCTGCTTGTATCGCGGGGATCTTTTGTTAGAACCCCGCTTCCCTTTTTTCTAAATATATCCTTTTTCAGTTGTGTTGAATATTCGGGTGATGCTCTGATAATCTGAACTCAAAAAAATGAGCTTTTACCAACCGATAAATCAACAGAATCCAAAAATCTTCTCAAGACGTTTTCTTTCCCCCGCTCTTCAAGGATTCGAGCGCCGTCGCAACCCCATTGTCGAAGGCGGCCAGCTCTCGGTAATTTCCATTGGTACTAGCAAAGTACTCTTCAGCATCGTCGTATAACGCCTTTAGCAGCGCCGCGCGGAAGGCCCACCGATCGACTTTTTCAAGTCTAGCCCATTGCTGAAACTCATCAATTTTGTTCATGCTTTGATCGAGGTCCTTCTGCGCAATACCTTCAATATTCAGGTTTTTCATCGAGAGCTTTCTCTATTCCTATTAATAGTCCGGAAACTTGGGAACTTGGAGACTATATAATTTCAATTTTTTTTGAAATTCTCAATGCGGTTTGATCTTGTATTCTTCCAAGTTTTTCAAAATCATAGCTCTTGTCACCGCATCTCGGTCGAAGAATTCTGCAACATCATAATTTGAAGCTAGCCTGATCGCCCACCTTGCCTTGAACTTCCCGTCTGTATCGTAATTTCCGGGCTCTCGGAGTATCAGGTGAAGGATGGGGACTCCGAGGCTTGCAAGCCTCGCTCTTGTTGCTTCAAGCAATTTATCGCGTCTGGCAGAGGAAATCCCCACTGGGACTCTTCCCAACTTTGTTTGCTCGATTATCCTTTCCCTAGCCTGCTCGATTAAAACGTCAAATTCTAAGTATTTCGGACTCTCGAAGAGCTCCCAGTACTTTTTCTTTGTCTCATCGTCGTGGATGTCTGATGGCCTCACAGAAGCCGAGAGTCCAAGCTCCTGTAGAATAATTCTCTTACGTTGTCCGGCATCGATGACTGTGCCATCAAGGTCAAATAACGAGATACTAGATCCTCGTGGTATGCTATCGATGAGATACGGGTTGCATTTGTCTAAATATGCACAGCGCTCGCACTGCAGATAGTCTCGATTTGCTACGGCCTCCTTGTGTGGAAGAGTTCCGTTCTTCAGGGCATCGTGCAGCTCGAAAACACGCTCTCTTAAAACAACGTGCATCGCCTCGTCCTTGGTGATAGTGAATGCTTTCACC
>JBOGRL010000027.1:0-5716 GCA_050749505.1 Nitrososphaerales archaeon | reverse complement strand
ACCTCGCGCCCGATGCAGAGTATGAAAGAGGGTATGGAAAGTACATTGCAGACAGGCTGATTGCTACAGGCATCATCAGGCCGGATGAGATAGTTGATTCAAGCCACTGCATGACGATTCCGTACTTGAAACACGAGCTCAAGAGGAGCCTTTCTAATCTGAAGTTAGACACGGTCGATCTGCTTTACCTGCACAATTCGGCAGAGGCGCAGATACCCTCGGTTGGAAAAAAACAATACTTGGAGGACTTACGCGACGCTTTCTCGTATTATGAAAGTGCGAGAAAGGAGGGTTGCATCAGGTTCTATGGTCTGGCGACATGGGATTGCTTTCGGCGTGTTGGCGAAGGTCACTTGGAGCTCGGGGAAGCCGTTGCCTTGGCAGAAGAATCGGGGGGAGTAGACCACGGATTCCGGTTCGTCCAATTTCCTTTCAATCTTGCAATGCCAGAAGCGCTCGTTCTAAAGAATCAGCGAATAAGAGGAGATCAAAAGTGTACTCTCCTTGAAGCCTGCATTGAGCTCGGGATTGGAGCATTCACCAGCGTTCCACTGATGCAGGGTCAATTGATCTCGCATCCCGCGTTGCCCAAAATCGATTCGCTAACTGCTGCGCAGACAAACCTCCAGTTTGCAAGATCTTCTCCGGGAATAGTTGCTCCGCTTGTCGGCCAAAAGAATCAAAGACACGTGCAAGACAACTTGGCGCTTGCTCTCCATTCACCGCTGAGTTTGGAGGAGTTCAAGTCTTACTTCAAATAATCCTGTAGAAGCTCTTGAAGGAATAAATAAGATCTTTTGGAAAATTGGACTTTGGTTACATAGCTGTAGCAGCCGATTTCACTGCTAGTTAAACCCGATCTTCCGAAGAAATACTCGTTGCACCGTCGAGTCGTGATGAGAGAGAGCGATTCGGCTCGCATCAATCAGATCGGGAAAGTACGAATGAGTCGGCCCCCGGCAACTTGTTTAGGCCGAGCAATTATCTGGAGGGCGCAGAAAAGAGCGAAGTAGGCAATACAGCTTAGCTTTGTCAAAAAAATGAACGCTTATTCCTTGACCCGCAAAAAAATAGGAAGGTTATTTCTCTCCCACAGTCAGAATCGAATTGAACTGGATCAGAAATGATGCGTTTCCGATCTGGGACTTGAGCCACGCTTTATATTTATCTAGCTCTTGCGGCAAAACTCCGAGTGTGGCTAGACCTTCGGCCGAATTCTCAAGACTCTCAATCCTTCTTTTTAGCTCAGCATTCATCTTATCCTGGCGATCTCCAGTCAGAAAGCTTGAGAAGCCGCGCATGCGGATTCTCTTTATGTTGTTTGCCTTGAATAGGCCGTAGATCCGCCTGCCCATGATCAAACGATCAGCCCTTGGAGCATCGATTTTTGTTCGGATCACCAAAATCTCCATAGGACACGGGTACATTACTGGAGCTCCATTCTCTTCGAGCGCCGCAATCTTTCCACCTACTTTGGTTACCCTTGCGAGTTCCTTTGCAAGAGTTTCGGCATCATTCGTAGGTTTGTTCGGTTGCGAGGCAAAATACGACAATCCCCAGTCGCTGAATGATAAATCGAAGGCACCGTCTGCAAGCGGAAATTTTCCCTGAGAGCTTGCAAGCTTGACTGTAACATTTGAAAGTTTCATCTGCGCAGCGAGTTTTATGAGCGTGCTCACGCTGATATCATTCGTATCGACAAAGGTGACTCTTCGCTTATTCATGAACCTTGCAAACATTATTGGTACTAATGCATTCGGCGCCGGAAAGAAAAGAGCCGTATCGCTCTGCTTAATTCCTAGCAGCTTCCAGATTGCCCGATTGGATTCAGACAGCTCATCTTCATCGCTTGCAATCTCCAGATTCCTGACTTCGGAATCAACAATCAATTAAGAGAGGAACACCTCTGACGCGAGCCCGTGATATTTTCGCAGTCTGGAAAACTTAATAGTTTCTCTGCGAGCGTGAAATCTCGACGATTCGGTTTTCTAACAAGTTATCTGTGTCGATCCTGATCACTTGATTAGATGTTAACGATCCTTGTGAAAACTCCGACGACGGCGGAACGATTCTGGTGGGGCGTTTGTGCTCACATGGGAGGGAAAAACTTCGATCCAAGCTTGTTTGAAAGAGATGTTGATAATGAGAAAAGTCTTATGAGAACGTGGAAGAGCGACGAGGTGAGCTTCAAAGAGTTCAAGATGTGATACTAGTGCCATATCTACAAAGGTTGTTTGTGTTTTCAAAAGTCAGATCGTGCTCGAATTGTGCCTAACAATGTTAGACAACGTCTCTGGCCACGGCACTAGACACGATGTTTCGCTCCTGCAAAAACTGGGCAGAGTATTATTGGCCGATTTTGAAAGGATGTAGTCTTTGGGAGATCAAGCCGAAGTCACCACGATGGTGCCTTTCATCCAGACGTGATACTGACAGTAGTAGTTGTACGTTCCGGGCTGTGTGAAGGTATAACTGAACGAACTGCCGGGTGCGATCGCCCCGGAGTCAAACAATCCGCTGGAACCTGTCACCGTGTCGTAAGTGAACGAGTGGCTGACCCAAAAGACTGTATTGTTCACCCCTATCACCACGTGAATAACCTGAGGCGAATACTGCCAGTAGAGGGGGCTCTCGTCTATGTAGACTGTTGAGGTTTGACTGGGAGAATGGTTTGAAGAACTACCTAGAATTACAGCGCCGGTCACGCCAAAGTAGGCAATTAATATGAGGATCAATAAAATAGATAAGGCTGGAGTGACAAGGTGCCATGCCTTTTTGCTGCTGGTTTGCGTTTGAGCGCTGTGATTTTCTAGAGCGTCGAGCCTTCGACTTTCTCGAGTGAGGCTAAAGTAAAGATACCCGACAAAATAGATTGGCGAGGGGGCAAACAAGGCCACGCCTAAAACTTGTTGTTGACTTACGGGATAAAGAGGATAGACGGGTGTATTGATAACGAAAAGAGCAAACCCATAGAACATGTGTGCAGAGACTGCCAGGGCCAGCAACAGAAGCTTGAAATTATCCGGCAGCATGGGAATAGTCATTCCAATTAGAAGACCAGCTGCAAGAAAGCAAAGGTGTTCAGCCAAGTGCACAGACAGACTCTGGACTGCGGAGTCCCAAAAGATCGGGAGGTGCCAGAAAATCAAAATTGCCGCAACGATCAAAAATCCTAAAACGCCGAGCCTTGCGCTCCTATAGTTGTCCACCCTCCCGCTTTTGTAGATTGGATAACCTATAGACACGCCTGATATTGTAATCAGCACGTGCTGGATCATGTGAACCCCAATGTTCACTGACGTGGTAACTTCAAGAGGAGGAAAAGTAGTGGCAAAAATGAACAGGATTATTCCTAAAACTTCATACGTCCCGAGAACGTCGAACGCTCTAGCCTTTAGTTTTCCTTTCCTATCACTAGACGGCGGGTTGAGCTCGGTAGTACTGTCGGCACTGATTCCGTCACTCAATGAAAAAAAGCCCTGTATTTCCGGTCGTACGAGAGAAACAGCGGCAAGTTCCGCTTAAAACGGTTTTCAGTCGGAGAAAAAAAGCGTTCAAGCGCAATCGTAAAATTCTAGAATCGAATTAGCAGTAGAGTATTGTTGCCCGAGAGCGTGATTGTTCCATTTTGTGCCGTGGTATACAAGTACATGACCTTCTTCTGCTGGGCTGCAAAAGTATTGGATATTGGGGGAACAGCTCCAGTGCAGAGGGGATTAGTGATGCTGACGGAAACGTCATTCACGGACTTGTTACCAGTATTAGCCAAAGTGAGGTGCAAACCATATACATGTTGGTCACAGCTATAATCGTAATTAAGAGAAGTCTTCGTGACACTGTAATGTATGTTTCCTTGATAGCTGGCTCGAGATTGCCCGAATTGAGTGTAGCCAAATGAAAGCACGCCCACTAATACGATGATTAGCGCCGTAATTGTTAGCAAACTACTTGGTCGCAGTTTCACCGTCTACTCTGTTTGGCTCCCTTACTGGACTCGAAGAGATTTGGAGAGTACGGGTACCATTAGAATCGAATGGGTTACACCCCAAAAGTGAATAGAAGAAGATTCAGGTGCTTGGTTGTCATTTTCTACTAAATTCTTAAATTTCAATTTCGCCATCTTGGAATCCTCGATCGATTGCTGGTTTTATTAGATGTGGAAGGTTAGAAAAGGTCAGCTGTTTACCGCCGGAATTTTCCTGGGCCTTATTCTGTTTTCAGTACTTCTGTTACTGAATTTGAACACTTTGAGTTGGCCCGTTGGATCGAATATGGGACTGTCCAAAAGCCTGACTCCTACCTCAGGTCCGACGGTTGATGGGCTATTGCTGGTTTCGGCTGAAGCAAACCTGACCGTCATCCCTGGTAATCCTGTTGGATCACTTCGTCTGGGACAGGGAGGCTTTGCCGACTCGCCCTTGGCGGGAGTTCTAGTCTCGATTTCGGATTCAAGTTCATCGTCGATGTCGATGTTTTCAAATTTTACAAGCTCTTCAGGGAAGCTTTCGCTTTATCTCGCTCCCGCGACATATAAAATCAGCTTTCTTGACTGGCGCCTAAATTATTCTGCTGTTACGGTTCAAATTGTATCGGCTCAAATAACTCATGTCAGTGTTTACCTGAATGCCACGACTTATCCTGTACTGTCGTTCAATGTCGTAGACCCTGACTCTACCGGGTACGCAGTACAGTGGGAGAAGGTATTTGCGCAGGTGCCGGGACAACAATCCGCCATCGCAGAAAATTCGAATACTTACCTTGAAATCGCTAATCTTTCTCCAACCGCATACATGGGCACAGCCGTTCCGTCAGTTGCAGTTCCAGTCTCTGTTGCTGAGAATATGAAGAGTCAAACCTCGCAGTGGCTTCAACTTCAGGTCTCGACTCCACTGAACATTGGCGCAATACAAAACGTCCGCATTTTATCATTGAATGCACTATACTTGGTGAGCGTCGGTGCTTAGCGACCAAACGATATTGTATTTGCTTATAGCAGGAAATGTCATCGCGTACACGTTGCTGATTGTTGCATTCTCCAGAAGACGCCCTGCCGAACTACCCACAAACGTGACAATAGAACAGGCATTCAAAATATTGGAATCGTCGCTCTATGAATGCTTTCCAGATCTTCCTGAAGGATACACGTGGAAGGAAGTGATGACTCGACTCAAAGGGCTGGGAACCAAAAGCGAGTTAATTCCAATCGAATTAATGTGGAACTGGTCTGAAATTGAGTTTACGTTGAAGAAATACGAAGCTTTCCGGTATGGCGGAATAGAATACCACAACGCGAACACTCAATTAGTACTCCAACTTGCAAAATCCTTATTCGAGGGAACCAAGGTTGCTAGCTGATCTCAGGTCTAGAGTCCTGGATGAAGTGGGTAAGGTCGTCGTAGGAAGGGAGGAAGAAGCAACACTGCTTTTGACTTGCCTAATGGCAAGGGGACATGTCCTGTTGGAAGGCGTTCCGGGAGTGTCAAAGACACTGCTTGCGAAGGCATTCGCAAACTGTCTCGGGCTAAAGTTCAAGCGAGTCCAGTTCACCCCCGACATGCTGCCTCTGGACATTGTCGGGGGTTTCATTTTCAATCTGAAAACAAGAGAGTTTGACTTTAAGGAAGGGCCTGTTTTCACCAACATACTCCTGGCTGATGAGATCAATAGAGCTGCCCCAAAGGTGCAGAGCGCTCTCCTTGAAGCAATGCAGGAGCTC
>JBOGRL010000026.1:0-2957 GCA_050749505.1 Nitrososphaerales archaeon | reverse complement strand
ACTCGGAGCGCTAGGAAATATACTTGGAATCCCGCCCACTCTTTGAAGAATAGAACAACTCCCGCTATGAGGTTTGAAGTTAGTAAGCCGAGCGATGTCTGATCAGTCGGAAATCCTATAGCTGCCCATGACGAGATCGGAACAAGAACGAAAGCTACCAACATTATGATTGCTTGCTGCTGATTAGTCAGCCCTGCATTCTGTGCTCTGCCTCAAAGAAAGGCATGAAGGACTATGTTTGTAATTAAGGGGAATGAGATATGAGAAAAGATGAGGGAAATGCGAGCTAGTTGTAATTATGGTGCTGCTGATAATCATAGCTTTTTTATTCTTCGTCTTGCCGAACTTCAGGGAATGCCGGTGATTGATCGAGATTGGGCAGAAGCCTTCGCCCGAGAATGGGTAGATGCCTGGAATTCGCATGACATTGAGCGGATTTTTTCTCATTACACAGACGACTTTGAAATGACAAGTCCTCTGATCGTCTCCCGGATGGGCGTTCCAAGCGGCCGACTGAAGGGAAAGGACGCAATTCGCCCCTACTGGCTTCAAGGGCTGATTGCATCACCTCCTCTTCGGTTTGAGCTTCTCGGCGTGACGGTGGGCGTGAACTCACTTGCCATTCGGTACAGAAGCGTAACGGCAAAGCGCACGGTAATTGAGCGAATTGAGTTTGACGATCATCAACGGGTGGTACGAGCCGAAGTCCTTCACGGGCCTTCTGAGTGAACCAAGATGCGACCTCGACT
This sequence comes from Nitrososphaerales archaeon, assembly GCA_050749505.1. Lineage (GTDB taxonomy): Archaea > Thermoproteota > Nitrososphaeria > Nitrososphaerales > CADDZS01 > DATLTL01. The sequence continues at coordinate 2,208 of JBOGRL010000026.1, read as the reverse complement.
TATGACGCGTGGTTAGTAATTTCTAATTATCAGGTAAGTTATTTTCGGCTCGCTTGCTCCCTTCCGAATTTTTGAGGAAATATTTTGGAACAGCGAAAGGTTCAATATTGAATTCGGCATAGAGTTCCCTGATCTGAGCAAGTCATCGTACGTGACGAGCCACTTTCCCTTTACGCTCTTGAGCAAGTCTCTCAGCTGTTCGTGCTGCTTTGCATTAAAATGAATATTCCCGCCATCGTGCCGCGTAGGATTCCAGTAAGGCGGCTCTCTCCAGAGAAGAAAGTTTCTTCGCTGTCCTAATTTGCGATCAGCTTCTCGAAGGGCAGATTTTTGAACAAAACGCCTTTGAGCCTTTGGGAGATCACGGGCAAGAGATCGGTCTTTGACCTGTAGGTGTGGCCCTTTCCTCTTTTGAGAGTAACACTTAACCCACTCCCCGAACCGTTGAAGGCGCAGATCGCGCGGTACAAATAGAAAACTGCTCGCTGGTAATCGGGCTCATGGTCTGGGAATATAAAAAACCTGGTGCGAACCGAGATAAACGAAGATTTGTTTTAGTACAGTTCTTGACCAGGGCAGGGAATCTAATTTCTGTCTAACAAGGTCTGGACTCTACGCTCGCACAAACACTGCTAGAAAAAAAGGCAGCGATTGTGGAAGTGAGGGTTGATCCCAAATGAACTGCCGCTTCCGACCAGTCTGGAATTAAACCAAGTCGAGAACTTTGCAAATCGCTGATCGAGCGCGAGCCTGACAGAAAAGAAAATCGCGCTCACCCTCTACCACAAGAAGATCAAGGAATTGTGAAAGAACCAGCTATGCCCAATTGCAGGCCTCTGATCTCTCTTCTCGCCGGATTAAAAAAAGTTTGAAGGCGTTGTTTCTACTTCCTCCTTTTGCCAAGTAACCCGGACTGTTGCACAAGTTTCCTTACTTCTTTTTTCTCATCTGGCGTCAGTGAAAGAAGCGGTGCCTTGACTTCTCCTACTGGCATTCCCACGAGTTTCATCGCCTCCTTGAGTCCCGCGGGAAACTTGCCGATGCCAATAGCCTCTATGACAGGAAGCAGTAGCGTTTGCGCTTCTCTCGCTTTTCGCAAATTCCCACCTTTCAATTCGTCGAAGATACTGCTCGCTTCCTTTGGCGCAACGTTTGAGATCCCTATCACCGCCCCGCTTCCGCCGAACTCCAAGTTCGAATAGGCAAGAGCATCGGAACCGGTAAAGATGGCGATCTTGCCCTTTGCTTCTCTATGGAATTTTAACAGTGTCAGGAAGTTATATTCAGTGTATTTCATGCCTACGACAAGATCTTCTTCCGCCAAGCGCTTCACAATATCGGGTGGAACAATAGAGTGAGTCCAATCAGGTATATTGTATATCATCAGAGGCATTTCCGAATCTATTGACAATTTCTTGTAGAATCGGTAGAGTCCTTCGTTGGTAGTTGTAAAATAGTAGGGCGGAGTAGCAATAATCGCGTCCGCGCCAGCGTCTTTTGCTTCTCTGGAATATCGCAGTACTTTGTCGATACTTGGATCTGAGACACCGACGACAACAGGCACCCGCCCATTTGCTTGATCTACGACAATTTCTGCGACCGCTTTTCTTTCGGTATCAGACAGCAGGGCGAATTCCCCCGACGTGCCAAGAGGTAAAAGCCCATCTATGCCTCCATCAATGAGAAAGTCCACGAGAGCTCTAGTTGTCTGCGGGTCAAAGCTACCATCCTTCTTTAGAGGAGTCGCCATAGGGCTCCAAATGCCTTCAAGCTTGAGCGTCATTTTTTGCATCAGCAATAGGATTGGGGAAGTAGGATTTCTGTCTTATTTTTTCAGAGTGTAAAATCCGTGAGAGCCGGATACACTTAGCTTAGGTAGTGATTGGCTTGATGATTCGCACGAGCTGGGTACGGTAGAGCTGCGATATCTGGATATTCGCTTTATTTGCTTGGCATGCGTTTGGGTTCCTGAAACTTCAGCTTGGTCGATGCGGCACAGAGGTTTGTCGTTCGTGCTTTTTGGATTCTGGGAAATCATCGGTTGCAAAGTTAATTCACTGGCAATTCATTCCGAGATACTCTTGCGTTGCAAGACCCGATTCGAGATCTACGATTGATTCCGCCAAAGGACTCTTTGGCTGAGAACTGTCCGCACCTCCCTCTTTCATTTCTCCTGATTCCATCGATTTGTGCAAATATCCATCCTTT
>JBOGRL010000025.1:0-4030 GCA_050749505.1 Nitrososphaerales archaeon | reverse complement strand
AAGGAAGACGTGATATTGGACATCGGTGCAGGCACAGGCGTAATCGCAAACAGCGTATCTGTCCTATGTGATGATATTTTTGCTCTGGAGCCTAGGACAGAAAGGGTCGAATACATCAAACTGAAATTCCCTGAAGTCAAGGCATTCCAGGGGTCTGCAGAAAATGTCCAGCAATTCCCAGATTCGTACTTCACGAAGATCTACGCCGTGAGCGCCCTGCATCACTTTGATGATCAAGATTCGGCACTCGCAGAATTTCACAGGCTCCTAAAGCAGGGCGGTCTCTTGTTGATCCATGAAATGAATCCCGAAAGCCGTAGCGCAAAAATTGAGAAACAGTTCTCAAAGAAAGTGAATTTTATAGCGCCTGAAAAACTGCAGGAAAAACTTGAGCTTGCAGGCTTTAGGGTAAAGCAGCTGGAAAAGACAAAGAAATCAGGTTATTTTATCTTATCTTCTCGAGACCTAGGTCCAAGGATCGGTGTCTGCGTCCCCAGGCACTAGATTGATCATGTAGCGATCTATGCAATCAATGTCATTGCTTATCCGATCTAGCGTCACCTTTCTGAACTTGTCGAAGATGTCCTTGAACGCTTCCTCATCTAGAGCATTAGCCATCTGCGGATTTGTGAGCAGTGAGCTCCATCCGATGTTGCTCTGCTTCATGAATTGGATGCACTCGATGATGTTACTGACGTAATCTAACCGATCTCTCGGCTGCGAACTAGAGAGATCTCTCTTCAGGGCCAGTATCGAGTCGCGAATTCTCTGAATATCCTTGTTCCAATTGCTGCTCAAAATCCCCGAACTTCTCCCTGAATATTTCTAGGCGAAGTCTGTGTTTGCGAGATATATTGCTTTCAGTCTTTAGAAAAAGAAAAAGAATTCCAAGCGGTCAGAGTATGTCCCGGTCGAATATGCATCTCTTTCTTCAAGAATTCATTTTGAAAGAACGAAAAAATGGTTTGATCTGATTATCGAGTGAAGCCCTCATCGTTATGTTGCACGTCACGGCGTGCCTTTGGGAAGTCCCAGCACCAATAGGTGTGGGCACCAAAAAGAAAGTACGGTTTCTCTATATAAAAAAGCCGTACTCTAACCGCCGTATTAACTATCTGATCATCATCAGTGATTCGTTTTTCTATTCCCGAATTGCACGACGAAGAAATATGCTGGGGAGCCCTTTTAGAACTAGGAAATGCAAAGAGATTATTACTCCTATTGGGGGTCGCTGGGAATAGTCTCTGTTGTGTTCTTGGGGCTACCGTATTCACTTTACATTATGGGCGTTTCGCTCTTGAATGATTTTGCCCTTACAATGCTCGCGGCGGGAGTCTTGATTGACGTATTCACGACGAAGATAGGATTCAACAGGGGGTATGGCGAATGCAATATTTTCTACAACCTGGCCAGAAAGAGGTCTAAAAACAATGCATTCCTTTTCGGAATTCTGATTTCTGGCATGGTCAAGGGCACTTTCATTTTCCTATTCTGGCAAAATACGTTCATCCTCATGTTAGTCGCATTGGTTTCGTTGATTGCGCCACTCTGGAACAGTTTGATACTTTCCAAACGCGAGGAGAGCAAGATTCCGCGCGAAAAAATCACCGTTTAAAAGCGGAGAAATGTTTTTTCCGAAATTTTTTGACTGAAACGAAGTGAGTTATTCTGAGCGAAAAAACCGCTGGCCCCGTTGTCCAAGGCGCCGATTGTGGGAGGTCATGCAGAGCAATGGATCTTGGGTATGAAATATTCTTTGCGTTCGTTGTAAAGTTGTGTGCAGGCCGCGGGAAGAACTCGTTTATCACTACGAAAACACGCGGCACGACAAGTACTCTGCCTTCGTAATCGGCTGATTCCATAAAGGAATATCCTATAATACAGCTTCGGATTCTGACAAAACTGCCTTCAGATGCTTCCCCAGATCGAAGAGATTAAGAAACGCCGAGTAAAACTAGGACTGAGCCAGAGGAAATTCGCGTCGTACTTGGGCGTGAGCCAGTCGACCGTGACCAAGATAGAGAATAAGAAACTCAGCCCAAGTTATGAATTAGTAAAGAAAGCTTTTGACATCTTGGACTCTTTCGGCAGTCCGCAGATTGGGCTCACAGGAGACATTTCGGTAAAGCGCGTTATGAGCGTACAGGACAATGACCTTATTTCAAAAGCTGTGCAGATCTTACAACAAAATGGGTTTAAACAGCTTCCGATAAAGGACGCGGGAAACCATTGGGTGGGCTCTGTTTCAGAGCGGAGTATTTCGAGCCGGCTCCTAAAAGTCTCGAATCCAAAGCTATTGCTTTCGAGGGAGGTTTCAGAAGTCATGGATGAGGCGTTCCCTATGGTTGCGGAAGATACTCCGATCACGGTTGTTATTCCGCTACTACAACACTTTCAGGCAATACTTGTTACAAAAAAGGGGCAGGTAACCGGAATCGTCACAAACGCGGATCTCGTGAAGATGTTATCTTCAGAGAAGCTACGATAAGAGATTCCGAAGGACTGAAATATGTTATTCCCCAGCGGAAGCACCCGCGTTGGAAAATAATAATGTTGAAATGATTTATACAGTTGACGAAGCTGGGAATCTGCTCGAACTCGCGCCGCGAGAGACGCTGCACCTGACCAAATCTTCCAAGCGACATGCGGCCGTCATCGGCATGATCCTGCGCGGCGATGGAAAATTTCTGATCCAGTGGAGAGCAAAGAACAAGCTGGGTGGGGAAAGGCTTGATGTTTCAGCGACGACGCACGTGCGAAGAGACGAGACCTACGAAACTGCATTGCAGCGATCATTTCAACATGAGCTAGCGATCACGAAGAGAGTGCCGCTTCAACGCATGTTTGATTTCAAATACACTGAGAATCTTGGTGACCACATGGAAAATGAATACTGCAAGGTATTCTTCGGCAGGTATGAAGGCGATTACTCCCCAAACTCCGCGGAAATCGATTCTGTGGACTTTATGGCGCTGTCTGAAGTCCAGGATTTCGTGAGGCAAAAACGGGACAAGGCGACAAAGTGGCTACGCGAAACGATTGAGCGGATTGACTCCTCGATGATATAAATCGCCACAGCGAATCTAACAGCCTGATATTTACACCCGCTCAAGGTTAAGAAATGCGCTAATGGATACGGCGGCAAAGCCGTCACAGGTATGGCAGAAAATAGATCACAGCAACAGCTCGAAGAAAGTAACATCTTGCCACCGTGTATACTTGAACCCGAGTCCCGCGGATGGTCCGTCCCCGCTCGAAAATCCAAATTTCTTGTGCAATTCCACGCTCGGCTCTTATTTCTAGGAATAATCGATGTCACAGTATAGTATCCTAGTTTTCTCGCTCTAGCTATGGTCTACTCCATAAGCACTTTTCCTATTCCCACCTTTCTAAAGTTCCTGTGAACGTAAATTGAAAGTTCAACATTTTTGGAATATCCGGCTTTTGTGCATGTGGAGAAAGACTGCTATAACCCACACCCTCCCTTCGAGGTCTGCGGCGATCAGAAGAAACCCGTCACCGTGATTCTGAAACCATTTCCTTCTGCTCTCTATTGTCCGAGCTTCCACATCAAAACTTGCCGTAAGAGTCAGTATCGTTGCAGATATCCACTAGGGAACCAGAGATATCATCATCTCTTGCGTCTCCAACCTCGACATTGTAGTCAGAGGGCATTTCTAATCTTCGTAGTTCTCTTCCACTTTGTGGATTGCCAGTAATACCTCTGTCTCAGCTCGACTCGTGGAGTCGCTGGAAATTTTATTGCTAACGTTATCGTGGCAAGACACTGATTGCAGCGAAACTTTTTTTTTGATTCGACACTGATGAGAGCTTTTCTGTCTTTTGTGTCGAAAAAGATGACTCTGCCTAAATCATAGCCAATACTCATGATGATTTTACGATGATGATTCCATTCATCCATGGGTGAATATTGCAGTGGTACTGATATGTACCAGGCACAGTGAATGTCACAGAGAAATTGGATCCTGGATTCAAATTCTTGTCATCAAATGCCTGAGCTCCAGTAGGG
>JBOGRL010000024.1:0-4376 GCA_050749505.1 Nitrososphaerales archaeon | reverse complement strand
TTGCTGCACCGCGAGTGAGCTCTTTATCTCAAGATCCTGCATTTCACTGAGCCGTTTCATGTAATCCTTTGAAGTCATGTGGCTGTGCGCGTCGATAATAGCCAATTTATTCTCCCAAGCCTTTTTTTTGCAAAAGTTTTAGTCGATATAAACATTCACACACCCACACACACGCACACAAAGCTGCATTAGACAATTGCTCTGCAGGACTTGCGTCATATTATCTGAGTTTCAAAAGCCTTCTTGCATTCTTCTCGAAGATTTTCTCATTATCTTCAGCTGACAGGTGCAAATCCTCCACGCAACTGGTGTTCAGTCTGATGTTTTCTTCTCCATTATCCGCGCCAAACGGATAGTCTGTAGCGTAGAGGATGTGGTCAACTCCGAAGAAATCAATCGCGCACCTTACCGCTGAAGCGTTTCCCATTATCACGGTGTCCCCATAAAATGATCTGAAATACTTCAGAGGATCATCGTGCTTTCTTCCTTCCTGTCCTTTGACGTGGTCGGGAAACATGCCCGCGCCTGCCCACCCTGGGTGCGAAACGGCCTGCTGGATGAACTCGAGTATGCGTCCGCTGAAGTAGGGAGTCATTCCTCCCAAGTGGTGCCCAATTATTTTCAGGTTTGGGAAGCGAGGCATGACCCCGCCAAAAACAAGTCTGCCCAGCGCGAGGCTAGTGTCGAACGGCCATCCGAAGATCCTGTCCAGCCTATAGTCACCAACCCAGTTGTAGTAAGTCCAGTCAGTAGGATGAATGAAAATGGGAAGATCGTACTTTGCCATTCTTTCATAAAATGGGATGAACTCGGGCGAGTCAAGCGGCCTGCCCTTCACATTGCTGAATACCAGACATCCCTTCATGCCCAGGTCCTTGATTGCATGATCTAGTTCGTCAAGGCCCTCACCAGAAGGGTTCAGGAGTGTTGCTATTCCGATCAGCCTCTCTGGACTCTCATCCACAAGCTCGGCCAGCGAGTCGTTCGCGATCCTGGAAATTCGCAGCAAGTCCTTGTCAGGGACCGTGGTAATCGCGTTCTGGAACGCTATCGTGAGGACCTGGATATCGATGCCGTACTTGTCCATCACCTTCAGCCTGGCGTCAGCGTCGACGAAACGCGTTTCCTCGGCAGGAACCTGAAATCCTCCAAAGCGCAAAACAAGAGGGAGCTGGGTCTTGACGTATTCGTCAAGCAGCTTTCGCGTGTATATGTGGCAGAAGATATCGATTTTCATGGCGACTGTGAAAAGTCCTTACAATTTATGCCTAACTACTTGTGACCGGGTTCCGCTACGCTGGCTCCAGTCGCTCGCATCATGGATTCTGGCGTTCTCATAAAACAGTTCATTTGGTTGTCGAAAATTTTCCTGAAGTGAGGCCCTGTCCATTCGATAAAGTCGTGGCAACGCCAACCCTCTCCACACTTGCCCTAATTCATGAGGAACATATTCTGCAATTGAAGTTGCATACGAAACGGGAGTCGAGCCAGAAATTCGAGAGTCACGCATACCACACATCCGCACCCAACCCGTTCTGCTTGTTCCACTCCAGCGCGACGATTTTCTTCCCCGTCATGCCAAGGGTTCTATCCTCGATCAGGTGGAGGCAAAGCGGAACGATGACTTCAGGCTTTAGCCCGCGGCTCTGCCGTTGCAGCTCAGCAGAAGAAACGTAGTTCTTGAAGTGCATTAGCTGGTATGAATTATCGTGGAACAGTGTGCTCGTGTAACCTCCGGGCGCGACCGCGTAGACCCCGATGTGCGAGTCCTTCACATCTTCCGCAACGGCTGTGGTCAGGCCTTCGACTCCGATTTTCGAAGCGATGTACGTGCAGGTCAATTTCCTTGCGGGGTTCCCGGTAGTCAGGTTGATTATGCACCCCGAAGATTGCTTGAGCATCAAAGGCATGACGTGTTTCATGCAGAGAAAGGCGCCTGTCAGGTTCGTATTCAGCGCAGAATTCCACTCTTCGAGAGGAACATCCTGGATTCCTGTCTTGCCGGCGGTCAATCCGTGGGCGGAAACTAGGACGTCGATCCGGTCAGTGATTCCAGCAAGACCACTGAACAGTTTCTTTACGCTGTCTTCATTCCCCACGTCTACCTGAAAATAATGAGCGCCCGCTCCAATTGATTTTGCGACAGACCTGACTCTCTCAAGATTGATATCGGCAAGCGCCACCTGATATCCCTTTTTTTGAAGAAGGATTGCCTTTGCGACTGCTGACCCGAAACCTCCCGCTCCTCCAGTAACCAGCGCGAAATTCTCTGTCGTCGATGACCCCTCTGTGTCTAATTTGTTGGATTTAGGCGGATCGACTCGCAGAGACATTACTAGTGCATTCCTCTGCCGCCATCGACGAGTATCGTTTGGCCAGTCATGAAATCGCTCTCCTCGCTGCAAAGAAAGAGCATCGGGCCGACGAGATCGGATGGAACCTCATTTCGCTTTATCGTGCGGGGCTCGAGCGCTCTGCTGCGATATTCTTCATTGTCCATCGAAATTGTTGCCTCGGTGACCGTGTATCCAGGCGCGAGCGAATTGACCGTGATATTGTACTGACCCAGCTCGCGCGAAAGAGCGCGCGTGAGTCCAATGACGCCGCCCTTTGCTGAAACGTAGTGTGCAAACCCGGGTGATCCGTTGAAAAAAGTCCCAGAAGAAATGTTGACTATCTTTCCACTTGACTGGCTCTTCATGTAGGGGAACACTGCTTTTGTGCACAGCCAAACTCCGCGGAGGTTGACTGAGAGCACCTTGTCCCACTCTTCTACGTCGATCTCAAAGAACGGCCGCCTTTTCAGCGCGGAGAAATAAGCTGCGTTGTTTACCAGGACGTCTATCCTTCCGAATTTTTTCACGGTTTCTTCTGCGAGCCTTTTCGTGTCGGCTTCGGATGATACGTCGACCTTGACTGCGACGGCCTTGCCCCCTTGCTTTTCGATCTCCGCCACCGCTTCATCCAGTCCTTCGGTAACGATGTCTGTCACGACTACGCTCGCTCCTTCCTTGGCCAGTGCAAGCGCGTAGGCTTTGCCCAGACCCCGACGGGAACCAGTTACTATCACCACTTTGTCTTTCAGGCGCATTTTTAGTACAACAGAACCTTCCGTTCGAAGCATTTAATCAGAGTTTCTTAATGTCTTATTTTGAGGGATATCGCCCAAAATCCAAAACCGCTACAGGTCAAGCGTGTCCTGGAAAAACAGTTCTTTAGGATCGATCTTCCTCGTTGAGAGCCCCTGCTCGTTTGAGTAGGTTGTTATCGCATCGAGTATCTTCGCGTTTGCCTTGAACCCGTATGGAAACGGATCTTCGCCAAAGACTTCCCTGGCTTCTGCGCGCAAGTCATCCATCCAGACGAAGCTGTGCGGGAGCTCCGCCATGCTCTTGTTTCGCTGAAAGCAGATCATCTTTGATTTCAGGAAGGCGTTGTACAGGTTTCTTGCGATCCAAGGGTAATCGCGCAGCAGCTCCTTTCTTACCACTATTGTATGATTGATCGGGAAAAACCCGGTCTTTTTGTAGTACCTTTTTCCCTCTGCCTTGCTGTCGCTGAAGAGCCGTTTCACTTTGGACTTGTTCAGAGAATCGGCAGAGGCTCTGTCCATCGTGCTCTTCATCTGTTCGGTCAAGAGAAATCCGGCATCTATCTTCCCTTCGCTGATCAGAGCGGCAGCACTTTCTCCGCTAGGGATGTCGTGTATCTTGATATTTGTCGGCGCGCGAAAACCCAATGACGCGCCAACACTTTTCTCCATAGGCCTTTCGACAAACCATTCTACCTTGTCCGGAGTGACTCCGTACTCGTGGGAAAGGATAGCCCTGATCCAAAGGCCCGCAGTCATTGCATATTCTGGTAGCGCGATTTTCTTCCCTGCGAGGTCTTCTGGCGAGCGGATGCCTGAATCTGAATTGTACCAAAGGTCTGTATGAAAGAATCTCCTGTGCGGAAAAACAGGAATCGCAACATATGGAAAATCGATCCTCGATTTAGCAATTAGCAGGAGCGAAAGGGACAATTCGGACATGTCGAATTCTCTGAATGAAAACTGACGGTAGGCAAGCTCCGGGACTGAGAGTCCGGAGTAGATTACATCTAGTCCCTCGGGCTTGACTGACCCGTCAACTAGCGGCTGGATCCTGTCGTATCTTTCACACGCAAAAGAGATTTTAATGTCTGGCATCTATTTTTTCATTCTCGGTGTCTGCAACCGATCTTTCTTTTAAGGACAAATGGTTTCTTAGGCGTATCGAGGGGCATGATAATAAAGATTCTTGCGTGGCAGCAGCGGCAGTAGGAATGCACAGGCTTTTTCGTTGGATTCTTCTAACGCAACACACCTGTAGTCCGGTTTCAACGATGGCTCCGGG
>JBOGRL010000023.1:0-6277 GCA_050749505.1 Nitrososphaerales archaeon | reverse complement strand
GGATGAGCCTGTGCGTAATTGACCTCAATTCAAGGCAGTTGAGAATCGCAGGCGGCGGGATTGTGAGAGACTGAGACAATCCTTAGCATAATATTCTAATATGCGGGCGCGTGCATCTAGTAGATATGCAAACAACTGAAAGAATCGTAGCGATCACCCCGCTTGCCTTGGAGCGAGTAAAGGAGTTCTTGGCAAAGGATAATGATCACGCTGATGGACTACGCATCTTTGTAATGGCTGGGGGATGCTCAGGTTACCAGTATGGAATGGTTTTGGAGCGAAATGCAAAGAGCGACGATATTTCTTGGGCCGAAAGCGGTGTCAACGTCTACATTGATAACCAGAGCGCAAAGCTGCTTCAAGGAGCTAAGATTGATTTTGTGGAGACGGTCCAGGGCGCGGGTTTCAAAATTGACAATCCAAATGCGGTTTCCTCGTGCGGCTGCGGAAACTCTTTCGAAACAGAGGGGCAAACGCATTCTCACGATGAGGCCGATGGTTGCGGATGTGGCGGCGCCTGTGATTGCGGCGGGCACTAACGCGAACATTGTTTCATCTCCATGACATATCGAGTCCTATCAAAGCACTGGCAATCTTTTTTCAACATTCCCGCCGGGCTTTTCATCTATAAGACACCGGCTGCAGTGGGGAACTATCTTCTCTGCTCAATGAACAGTAATTCTCGCTAGGAGCGAGTTTCGAAGAATCCGAAGGCGTGTCTAGTATCTGAGTTTCCTCAATACGCTGAAATTCTTCTAAGCATTGATCCCATTTTCTCTCGTCTAGGGTCTCCACGCTAGCGAATGCTATGGGTTTTTAGACCTAGAGAACTTATAATTTTCCCCCAGTCGTGTACAGAGTAGCCATCCAGTCAGCTTAAACGAAATTTTTTCGCAATCCTAGCTGAGGATTTTGAGCTCGATGCCGAGGCTCTCAGTGCTTATTTTGTTGACATCATTCGTTGGATTCTACTCGGTCGTCGAGCTGTTGCTTTTTGCAAACAGAGATTTTTTCGGAACGAATTTCATAGGGAACAATCTCATCATGTTGCTGGTGTCTTTTTTGAATCTCGTTCCGTCGGGGCTTTTTGCGTTCTCGATAGTCTCCGCATTGCCAGAGAAAATAGTGTCGGAATCACTCGAGGAGACATTGCTCGCAAAGCCGCGGATGACTACAACAAGATTTGCAGTACTCTACACCACATACAACGACTTTATTCAAGACGATGCGGAATACAACTGCGAGCAGGCGATAGAATGTTGCGCTCCCTTCTTCGTTTTGGATGATAGCAACGATCCTAAGAAAATAGAGGAGGTAAATATATTTGTGAAGAGCCACGAGTGTAGACTTGTCAGGCGCAAGCTGAGGAAGGGGTTCAAGGCTGGGGCGATGAACAACTGGGTAAATCTCTTCGGAAAAGACTTTGACTACATGTTCATTCTGGATTCAGATTCGAGGGCAAGCTCTCGAGCGATGCTATACTGCGCAGAACTGGCAGCGCGTGACACTAAGGTTGCGCTGGTCCAGACAAAAACCATGACGATGACTACTAACTCAACGAGATTTACTGAATCAGGCGTGACTATACAACACGCGTACATGGCGGTGATTCAAAACGCGATGAAGAAATTGGGATCTTCACCGTATTATGGACATAACGCCCTAATTAAAGTAGGTGCTCTGCGTACGGTCGGAGGTTTTGTGGAGGAGAGTAATGAGGATTATAAGACTCTTGCAAGAATGCACCACTTGGGCTATGCTTCAATTTACGCATCAAACGCGATAACATGGGAAGAAATTCCTCCAGATTATTTCAGCGCGAGGAAAAGGTCGCTCCGCTGGGCGAGGGACGCCGTGGGACAGCTAGGACTGCTCCGGTTCAGGGTTCCTCTACCTATGGCCGTGTACTTGTTCTACGGCTGGGTGACTTACATGGCGAACATAGCTCTGCTCAGTCTCTTGGTCTTGCTCGCAGTTGGGAAACTCTCTCTTCAGATATCAAACATGGGTGCTTTTGCAAGCATTGCCGGGATAATGACGATTAGCGTCATTGTACTCTGGCCGCTTTTGTCCTTGCGAGTTAAAGACCCAGTCCTAACAGTCAGGCGGTTGCTCAAGGCAGTTGCATGGGGAACTATCTACAACATGCCGATGCTGGCGCCCACCACACTTCAAATTGCGAGAACTACAATAGCCAAAATCACGAATGGCTTCAAGTCTACTGTTTTGCGAATGAAGCGAAACGCTCCAGAAGAGTTCATCGTGACACCCAAGGTTAAGCAGCGAATGCTCGGGATTTACCCAATAATCTCGAGTTTGCGCACTGAATTTCTTTTGGGGTTGTTGCCGATAGTGGTCGCAATCTTCACCTCGGCTACCGTTTTCCTTTTGTTCTCCATCCCCGAATCACTTTCAATTCTTTTACTCCCGGTACTGCTCTTAACCGAATCTAAAAATGGGCTAACCAGGATTCGAAGAGAGTCCTCGAATTATCTAAAGGTCGCTAACTATCCGGCGCGGCACGAGTTTATAGATCGAAACAGATATGTTCAACTAAATTTTTTGGTGGCCGAGAGAGCAATGGCTGACCACAATGACACCTGTATAGTCTTTAGCATGAGATCTAACGGCTCTAGCTTCCCGTTTTTACTATTGTCGAATCGCTAGAAATAGTGAAAGATGCCATCTTTCTTGGGTAGTACCATCCCTCAACGCTTGTTCGGTCTCCAGAGGATTTGGGTACAGATTATGTGTTGTTTGATAGAGCTTCTGAAAGCGCGCGAAGGAAAGAGTCGTTGACAGTACGGGTGTTTATCGTCACTCTCAGACAGCCTTCGATTACGGGAGTCTCCGAAAAGTTTCTTAAGACAAATCCATGCTTCATCAAAGCCTTATGAATATTCTCTGAACTTTTTTCATTCTTGAGCTGAAACAGGATGAAGTTTGCTTCGCTAGGAAAAACTTCGATCTGAGGGATTCCTCGCATGGCATTAACGCATCTTTCTCTCTCTCCTACAATTGCTCTTACGTTTTCTAGCATGGTGTCTAAATCTTCCAAGGATGCCTGAGCCAAGGCAAGCGAGATGACCGATAGACTGTTTGGCGGTCTGACTATGTTCAGATTTTCAGCTGCTTTTTCGGAGGCAACAATGTACCCAACCCTTGCGCCCGCCATCGAGAAAGCCTTTGAAAAAGTCCTCACTATCAGGACATTGTCAGATTTTTCGGTGAGGTTCACTAGGGTTCTACCAGAAAACTCGTAATACGCTTCGTCTATGACTATTGTTGCGCCGGGACAGCTATCCAGCAAGAACTCCACATCACTCTGCGAGGTTGAATTCCCCGTCGGATTATTTGGGTTGCAAATGAAAATGATCTTCGTCTTGTCGCTTACTTTGCGCGCGATTTCATCTACATCCACTGCGAAATTGTCTTTCTTGAATTCTTTCTTTCGCGGAACAAACAGGACTCTGGAATCCATTATCTCAGACACTACTCTGAACATGGAGTACGTCGGATTCGGGATCACAACCTCGTCATGTGAATCAAGAAGAGTTTTTGCAATGATATCGAGCGCTTCATCCGCACCGCTTGTTATTACGAATCTGTTGATGCCTATCCCGCAGTACCTTGACAGAGAATTCCTGAGGTCAACGTACGAAGTATCCGGATAGTCATTGACGCGCAAATTCGTCATTTTCTTTGCTAGCGCTGAAAGATGTTTTCTTGGAAGATACGGTGAAGTGTTTGTATCCATCCTTATTACATCTTTGGGCGAAAGTCCAATGGAGGTTGCGATGTCTCTTGTGGACAATTCCCACGAGTAAGGCTTGAATCGCCTTGATGCAAAGATTCTTCTTGTTTTCAACTTGAGAACACGCGCTCTTGAAGATAGAATTGATTCAAAGTAGGTCCCTTTCACCAGAGAAATCAACTCGGTTCCCGACGGATTGAGACAAGGCGTTAAAGTAAATTCGCTCAGCAGCCGCAAGATCTTCCGTCGCTAGTCCAAGCGATTTAAACAATGTGATCTCTTCACATGTTTTTCGACCAGAAACCTTTCCAATCAGGACTTGCCCAAGCTCTCCAAGAATATGAGAATCGTCGATCATCCGTTCTTTCTTTGGGATGAGAAATTCACCAGCTTCATTCAACGCGGATTCTGTCCTGTCTACATAAAGCGAGGATTTCGCGACCAGTTCTGAATCCAGTTCTCTTGAGGAGCCGGTATACGCGCCGACCGCGTTGATGTGTGCGCCCTCTTTCACCCAGCTCGCTTTGAGAATTGGCTCCTGCGAGGCCGTTGTCGTGCAAATTATGTCTGCTTCTGCAACTGCTTCGCTTGCTGAAGCTGCAACCTCGATTACTCGCGGAAAATTATTCGTGAATCGCTCAGAGAAGTGCTTTGCGTGCTCAGCGTTCCTGCTCCACACCTTAACATTCTTGATCGGTCTTGAAAGCAACATCGCTTCGAGATGAGTCCGAGCCTGCGAACCAGAGCCCAGGATTGCAAGATTTGCCGCCTCTGCTCTGGCTAGTGTATTTGTTGCGACAGCGCTGACGGCGGCAGTCCTCAGCGCTGTTATGGAAGATGCATCGAGTATGGCAAGCAAACTTCCATTCTTGCTTTCAAACAACAAGAAAGCTCCTTGGTGAGTTTCGTATCTCGTGTCCAAATTGTTAGGGAAAAGAGTGATTATCTTGGCTCCGAGCGCGTTTCCCGTATAAGCTGGCATGAAGCTCAGCGCGCCAGCGCCGTTGGTTAATGAATTTATGGAGCGTTTAGGAAGGATTGCTTTCCCAAGGGCAAGAGCCTTGAACATTTCTTCCATGACTGCTATGCATTCCCTCATGGGCAAGAGATTAGCGATCAAACTGTGACCTAAGACTAAAGTGTTCATTTTTTTCTTGATTTGATTGAAATCTCTGAAGGATATAACTAGCTAACGCGGGTGCGCATCTTTCCTTGATCGGCGCGTTGAAAAATTAACGCGCATCTCCCAAGTCCTCTTCCATCCGAGTTTCTTGTAGACCCGCCTACCCATCACTGAAGCGTGGAGCGACATCATCGAGTAGCCCTTCTTCTTGCTCCAATTCATCGCCACTTTGACTATGCGGGCCGCTAATCCGATCCCTCGGAACTCTGGTTCGGTGTACATGGATAGCAGATAAGGCATCCTGAGCAATGGATATCTAGGAGACGGCTGAGTTTCTCTTATCCACACGCATCCTCCTGCGACATAGCCGCCTTCCTCTGTGACTGCGAGGAACGCAGCAAACCTCTTTTTTCGAATCATGTCTACAATCCACTTTCTGTACAACCTGTCCGCAACAGCGTGTTCATTTGGAGACCTTCTGACGATATCCTCGAACATCCTGTGCCGCTGAGATACGAGCCTCTCCAAGTCCCTAATAGTAGCTTTTTTGATCGTGATTTTCACGCCTCGATGCCGTTTCTTTTGCTTCATCGCGATCAAGA
Source organism: Nitrososphaerales archaeon (assembly GCA_050749505.1). Classification (GTDB taxonomy): domain Archaea; phylum Thermoproteota; class Nitrososphaeria; order Nitrososphaerales; family CADDZS01; genus DATLTL01. The sequence continues at coordinate 798 of JBOGRL010000023.1, read as the reverse complement.
TCCGGATGTATTTCTTCGAAATCTATAACTGTTCCTCGTTGCTCTTCACAAAAAGTTTTAAGAAGAGTTTTAGGCACTAGTTTTCAAAAAATGCCTGTCGCAACGAAAATATTTCCTAATAGTATCGGAATCACAGGCTCTCCCGCTACCGGAAAGAAAACAATAGGCCACGAACTTTCAAATATTACCGGGCTTGAGTTTTTGTCTCTGAACGATTTTGCAATCGTCAATAGACTGGGTACTCAGAGCCAAGGTGACCGCGAATTTATCGTCGATATTCCGAGACTAAGGAAGCAGATCATGGCTATCACAAAGGGCAAGATAGTTTCCGGTCACCTGCTCCCATATGTTGTGCCGGGGTCCAAACTCGATTTTGTCGCAGTACTCCGTTGCTCGCCTGCCGTCTTGTGCAAAAGGTACATGAAAAGAAATTATCCTCCAAATAAGCTGAGGGAGAACCTCGAAGCTGAAATGATAGGAGTCATCGCCGGAGAGTCGTTACGCGTCTACGGAAAGCAGAAATTGGCTGAATTTGACACCACTCGAACAAAAAATCCCCAAACAATTGCCAAAAGAATTTTGCACGCAATCAGCGAAAAAGGCGGGCGTTCCTTCGGCTACATTGATTGGCTCACAAGTTCGACACCCGCTATGCTCGAGAGGATGGGATTTCTCGACGCTTCGGCAGCGGAGCACCAAAAAGGATAACTACATTCCCGTCTATCGGAGTGCACTAGTCAAAATAGATATAATGGGTAATCAGGTGTATCTTTCGAATTATGCAACCTCAAGGAGAGG
>JBOGRL010000022.1:0-3262 GCA_050749505.1 Nitrososphaerales archaeon | reverse complement strand
GGATAATCTAGCCTTTCTGATGCACCTTCGGGACCTGAATAGGGTAAGAAGAGGTTTTCCTGATGTCCATCTTTTCACTCTCAGTTTTGAGAAAGAAGTTAGGCTTGTCCCTATGTCTGAAGTTTTGAAGTTAGTCCGCTCACAATCCGTTGCAAAATAACTGAACCTCAGTTGAGTACTGATTTACGCCCCGACTACGAGGAGATTTTGTCCCATCGGCTTTCGTAGTTTTCAGGATGATCGTGCATCTTTCGCTCAAGAGGTGTTTCTCCTATGAAATTCTCTCCGTATGACAGACCAGCCAAATTTCTGACAAAACTCGGATTGTGAAATTTACCGTTCGTGTAGTCTTCCTCGAAGTCTTCATAAGTGAGGACAAACACTTTTGCGACAAGCAATCCTCGTTTGTATCCTACCAGAACACAATAGTCGAATTTGTGATCCTTTAATTGGTTTGGCCCGATAGCCCAAGCATAATCTGCGGAGCCAGAAAAGACGTCTTTCTCAACTCCTTTGACTTCAACGCGTTTCATTAGTCCGGGCAAATAAATATCGGCCCCGTGCGATTTTCTTCCATACCCAATTTGAGGAGAAAACTTGTAGAGTTCATGGGCGACATAGATTTCAGTGTAAATCGCCCTTAATTTGCCGATTGGGTAATCTAATGTTTCTAGAGTTTCAACTGCTTTACTCAGGTTTTCTAGGTGCGGTGAAAATGTGGATATGCTCATGAACCATCCGCCTTCTCAAAAGATTGGACAAGGAGGTTTACGGTGTGGTTCTCATGAATTCCTTTAGTTTCTCTATTAAGTCCGTGTTCTTGGTTACATTCCAAGATCCGAACGTTTTTGACCACTTACCGTCGGGAAATTGTTCATCTGACCACAGAGTCACATTATACTCATGAGAATTCTTCTGGGGTTCGCCCTTTATTCGACCCATGCCATTAAGGAATCTTTGGGACTATATTAGCGTTATGTTAAGATTATGTTAATAATATTCTAACCTTAGAATTCCTATTTTAGGGCATCAAAAATGCACCTGTTTTCTAAAATCGTGGCAAACCAGTCCCTGATCTATCGTCCCACCCACCCAAACTGGCAGGTCTTTAGCAGCGTACAAAATTTGTACCTTTGGTGCTCGCGATCTAGGGCGAGCCCAGCACGAGAGAAGTCTGGCAGAAAAATTCAAGCCGCGAACATTGTACTTCCCTTCTGATTCCTACGCGCAAAACTATGGAAAACAGAGTGTGAATATTCGGCAAAAAAAGAGGTCCCAATTACTGACAATGACTATTATCAGAGTGTTAAACTTGAGATACTTTTCACAAGCGCGCGGCTAGCTTCGAGCCCCTTCTCGGAGATCTCGATCATCCGCATCGGAGAACCCCTTGCTCCGATGGACTTTGCATTGCTTAGCCTAACATAACCGAAGCTTTCAAGTTTATTCAAGTGATTCTCCAAGCTCCCCTTTCCCAGTCCTGTGATCGTCCTGAGTTCTACAGAGCTCATCCTCCGAGCTTGCGCGAGCAACACCAAAATCAGGATTCGAGCGGAGGATTTGAACATCGAGTCGTTTAACTGCTCATTTAACGATTTAATGGTCTCACCCCTAACGATCTTATCAAAGTCTCTTTTGATTTCCTCGTCATCACTCAAGCCCGGTACGCTCCTCCTCGAATTCTGGAATGGGTCTGGTACGCGCGTAGATTCCGGAAAAGATCCAGGCGACAATTGTAGCCCCCCAGAGGAGCGCGTAGGGTCCAGGGCTCGTGATAATCGACAACAAAGCAATGGAGGCAATGCTACTCAACGAGAGTGAGGCGATTGCGATAACTGCCTCAGCGGGAAACCTCTTTGAAAAGGAGAGTGTCATGGCGTAATACAGATAGACCGCCAATCCAAGGTGTAACAAAAGGTCAACCAGCGAAAGTCGGCTCGTTGCAAGCACGATCGTCAAAATCAGGATCCCGTTGATCGCGATCCACAGAGGTACAAGGAAGCGATATCCAAGTAGCCTAGACCAAGCTCTGTCGCCTTCGGAGTGAGTAATCTCAGCAGCGTTGCGGACTCGTTTGAATGCCCAAAGAATGGCAACGAGACCGCAGCCGCTCGCGATCATGTCCATAACCAAAGCACCTAACAGGTTCGCGACTCCCAATGATTCAATAATCGGCGATCCGAAGATCGAAAGGAACATTGAAAGCGAGAGTACGAGATAGAGTATCCCCCAGGCCCGGCGGAGCAAGTATTTGTTCAGGAGAATAGCTTTCCTGACAGCACGCATTACTTCGTCGCGTGAGACATCGGCCCCTCCCTTATCATGCATCATTTTGGCCTGGCATCTACATTCTTGATCCTAATGCTTGCACCTGATTAAAGTATGGCGAAAGGTCCAAAATTTGTACCTTTCGTATGCCATTTAATATGCATCTTTTCAAACTAATTTGGAAGGATCTTTCACATGAATAAACCTATAGTCATAACCGGTGCGGTTGTCCTTATCATTGGAGTTGTTCTTATTGCAGCCGGAGCAGTAGGAGTGCTTCGAGGGCTTACCACCATCACCACTTTCAGCGAACCTCAAAGCGGTGAGTACGTCTCAACAGAGTTAATGCTCAACGTGACCTCCGGTGTAGCAGTTACGTCTGCTCCTGCAAACGGTGGTCTCATCCCTGCGCAGGATTTGAACCTAGTTAATTCAAGCAACATTGGTCAGTATGCCCTCGCACCACATTCAAACGTAGCTGGAACACTGACTTACTCAAACGTCGCGGGAGATTACTATTACGTAGCTTTCGCATCATCTCAACCGAGTTCAAAGATAGTCGCCACTCCACTCCACGGGGGTACACTGGGGTCTAGTCTACTAGTATTGGGCGGCTTTGGAGCTGTCATTATCGGTATTGCTGTCATAGTTGTGGGCGTGCTCATGAAGAGGAAGCCGAAAAAGGAAATAGGAAAAGAGAAAGAGCGAGGAGATTCCAACACTCAAAATCCCGTGGCACGTTAGGAAATCTGTGCCGTCTCAACGAGTGATTGGCTTCATGGTGAGCTCGGTGCCCTCTCTCGAGGCTATCAAACTCACCAAGGAGTATGATTCTTTCACTGCCCTCGACAATTTGAATCTGAGGATTGAAGGGGCGAAGTGCGTTGGCTTTCTCGGTCCCAATGGAGCCGGAAAGACCACCACGCTCAAGATATTCACAGACCTGATTCACAGGTCATCCGGCGAGGCACTGATAAACGGGATCGATGTGCAC
>JBOGRL010000021.1:0-3962 GCA_050749505.1 Nitrososphaerales archaeon | reverse complement strand
GAACGCATCAAGGATGGGTCTCATTCTTGATTTTGTTCCGAATCACATGTCAACCGATAGTAAAAATCGCATCTGGCAAAACGTGCTCGAGAATGGAAGACAATCTCCGCACGCTGAATTCTTTGATATTGATTGGGAGAAAACAATCCGGGGACAGAAAGATAAGGTTGCTCTCCCAATACTGCCAGAGGAGTTGGGCGAGATTACCAACGCTGGTAAACTCCGACTGATATTTCAGCCTCTCAGAATGAATCATTTTGCGCTAAGGTTTGGGGACACTAAACTTCCAGTTTCAAGAGCTGGTTTTCTTTATATCAGGTCCCTTGTTGAAGACAAGATTAAGGACAAATATGTTTCCTTGGTCATCAATGGAAAGATGACCGCAAATATTATGCAAAAAACTCAATTGTGGAGCGGACACCAAAGAGAGTATCTTGCTGCAATCAAGGAAACGGTGAAGGAAATAAACCAAAGCCCAGCAAGGATGCAGGCCCTTGTGCGAGTGCAAAATTATGCGCTGATACATTGGAGAGATGCCTCAAACGAGCTGAATTATCGCAGGTTTTCCAACATCACCGATTTGATTGCTATCAGAATCGAAGACGAGTCTGTCTTTTCGGAAGCTCATTCGCTCCTCTTTGATCTTCTGAGACGGCGGATAGTGCAAGGACTAAGAATAGATCACCCGGACGGGCTTTGGGATCCCGCCAAATATTTTTCTGATCTCCAGCGCGAATCGCTTAGGGAGACGCTCGCTTCTTCAAAAAATGCAAGCACGAATCCTACTGGGCTTTCACCAATCTACGTCATTGCGGAGAAGATTTTGAACAACGATGAACAACTTCCCGTGGACTGGCAGGTCGACGGAACAACTGGTTATGATTTTGTAAATGAGGTAAATGGAATATTTGTGAAAAAGAGCAACGCTAGACAATTTGACGAAATCTATGAAGAATTTACCGCTGAAAACAAACCATACGATGATATTGCGTTCGAGTCAAAAATGCTGATAGTCAAACGATACATGCGTCCGGATGTGGACAGGTTGGTTCGGCTCGCGATTGATAGATCGCACGAGATTCCCATTTTTAGCAATACAATTTCTTACAGGTCACTCAACGACGCAATAGAAACAACCGCTGCCTGCTTTCCAGTTTACAGGAGCTATGTCAGAGATGCGGGTCCAGCCTCTGAGGTCGACAGGATGAACCTAGAGCACTGCCTAAATGAAGCTAAACGCAGAAACGACAAGATCGACAGCAATTCGCTTGACTTTGTGAAGGCGCTTATGTTCGAGGAGGGCCTCGATGTTGAAGTGGAACACAAGCGTAATTTTGTGATGAGATTCCAACAGCTTTGTTCTGCCGTTCAGGCAAAAGGTTTGGAAGACACGGCTTTCTATCGATATGTGAGACTCGCGTCATTGAATGAAGTTGGTGGAAACCCCAGCAAATTCGGTATGGAGCTTGAAGAATTTCACCAAAAGAACATTCAACGCAGAGGGAGGTTTCCACATTCGCTGCTGGGCGCTTCCACGCACGATACGAAGAGAAGCGAAGACGTGAGAGCCAGAATAAACGTTATCTCTGAATTCCCGGCTGAATGGAAGCGGGGCCTTGCGAGATGGAGAAATTTTAACAGCGATTACAAGGAAAACACCGATTACCCGAGTGCAAATGACGAGTACCTGTTCTATCAAACGATCGTTGGCGCTTGGCCGATGAAAGGATCAAACAATGCTCCCGATGATGAATTTGTGGCACGCATCATTGAATACATGAAAAAATCCTCCCGAGAAGCAAAGCTGAAAACGGATTGGACTGACCCCAACCCGGAATATGAGGACGCGTTAGAAGGTTTTGTAAGAAACGTACTGAGTAAGCAGAACTATAGATTCTTGGGCGACTTTGCAGGTTTTAGAACAAAAATTGACATCTTAGGAAGGTACAACTCCACTTCACAACTCTTGCTCAAAATGACATGTCCAGGCATCCCAGATTTTTACCAAGGTAGCGAAATCTGGGACTATGACCTAGTTGACCCTGACAACAGGCACCAGGTCGACTATGCCAAAAGAAAGCAGCTGATGAAAAAGATGATCTCCAGAATAAACAAACAGAAACTTGCCAGGGTTGCTCAAGATCTCCTCGACCATTCTGAAGATGGAATGATCAAGATGTTCATCATTCGCCAAATTCTGAATTTTCGCTCAAAAAATAAGGAGCTTTTCAATTCGGGTGAATATCTTCCGCTCTACGCAAATGGGCCGAGGAAAAATAACGTCTGTTCCTTCATGCGCGCAACGAGAGATCAAAAAATCATAGTTGCGGCCTCGAGATTCTTTTCATCGCTTGTTTGTGATGAAGTAGAATTAGCCCTGTGCGCCGAACGCTGGAATATGACAACTCTCTCTATTCCGATGCAGTTTGATACAAACGCATTTCTTAATTTGCTCACGGGTGAAAGCGTACGAACTAAGAAGGAAGGAGGTAGTTCGAATGTTTTGGAGCTAAGCAAAGTCTTTCAAACTCTGCCGGTGGCCGTCTTGATCCCGAGTACAAAAGACAACAAGCTATCTGATCAACAAGAATACGTGAGCAGGCTCGACAGAGGGATCTATCCTCACGTAGTTTGACTCTCCGCGCCAATGATACTCGTTTCCTGTAATCAGGTCTTTTACTTTATATGGCTCCGAAAGGTCGATGCCAAGGTCTCTCAGAGGGACCTTGACCGTGCCGGAATGTGTCAGAAATGGATCGAGGTTCACAGCCACAAGTATTACGTTTGATCTATTTTGAGTCCACTTGCTGAAGAAGAAAATTTCCTCACTGTCGCATTCTAGCATTTTCAAATTATCTGTGCGCTGGAGAGCCAGATTTTCCCTTCGGATGGCATTTATCTTTGCAATATAGTCCTTGATGTTGTTTGGAGCATTCCAGTCCCGAACTTTGTATTCGTACTTTTCCGAATCCTTGTACTCTTCGGAGCCCGGAGCTGCAGCTTGGTTTTCACAGAGCTCAAACCCGTTGTAGATCCCGTAGACCGAAGAGAGCGTAGCAGCGAGCACCAACCTGATCTTGAAGGCTTGTTTACCTCCCTTTTGCAAATAGTCGCTCAAAATGTCCGGGGTATTAGCAAAAAAGTTACCTCGATAGTACTCTACCGGATCTGAGATCATGAACTCGTCCAAAAACTCTGAAAGGTCGTATTTTGTATTCTTCCATGTAAAGTAGGTGTAGGACTGCGTAAACCCGATCTTTGCAAGCAGCTTCATGCTCTTTGGGCGGGTAAATGACTCCGCAAGAAATATCACGTCCGGATATTTAGTTGTCACGCTGAAAATCAACCATTCCCAGAATCCTATTGGTTTGGTGTGGGGGTTGTCGACCCTGAAAATCCGAATGCCCTTTGAAACCCAGAACATTACAACCTTCAATAGCTCGTTCCAAAGCTCTTTCCAGTTCGAATTTTGAAAATAGAAGGGATAGATGTCGTAGTATTTCTTTGGTGGATTCTCGGCATACCTGATGGTTCCGTCCTTGAGGTGGAAGAACCATTCGGGATGTTCCTTTACATATGGATGATCTGGCGATGACTGGTAGGCCAGATCAAGCGCGATCTCTATTCCCTTTTCTGCGGCCGCTTTGACGAACTGGAGAAAGCCCGCCATTGTACCAAGGTCCGGATGAATCGAATAGTGTCCGCCATCCTCATTACCGATTGCCCAGGTGCTGCCGGGGTCTGAGGTGCTCTTACTCGGAGTGTTGTTTGGTCCGCGCCGGTTTGTGTGCCCTATCGGGTGGATTGGGGGAAGATAAACGACATCAAACCCCATGGACTGAATATCTTCGAGTCTATTCTCGCAATCCTTGAATGTAGCGCTAGCGCCTGATCTTGTCCCCTGAGATCGAGGGAACATTTCATACCAAGTTGAAAATCTCGCTTTCTCTCGGTCAACAATT
>JBOGRL010000020.1:0-7304 GCA_050749505.1 Nitrososphaerales archaeon | reverse complement strand
CTGCTAACCTCTTCTGGATGAGTAGGGTTTGTTTTAGTCAAGCCTGGTTCTCTCCCCTCCCCTCATTTCCACTTAGCTGCTCGAAAGAAACTTCCCCGCGCTGACCATCGAGAGTTACTACGCGTTTCGTAATTGTCTTCCAGTAGCTAGCTCCGCCAAAGCCGCAGCCGCAATCGAGACATTCCGAGCTTTCCACGTCGTTGCATTCTTCGCAATCCTGATACTGGCAGCCGATGCGGATGTTTCTAGATCCGCACGCGAGGCAGTTCTCCATCGGCTGCCACGGGTTAGTAGGGTCGGTGCGATAGTGAAGAGGCATTTACTTCTTTCGCCTCTTGTTGCCTTCTTCCTCAGTAGGAAGCTCAGTTTGCCCGTAGACCTCCTTGTTTATCCAGCCCACGAGTTTCCTTTCAACTGTCTTGTACGCTGCCTGTAGTTCAGAATCACTTTCAAAACCTTTCAATGAAACAGTAAGGGTTCTGTTCTCCGAGCCGTCAGCGTTAAGTCGAGCATTCTTCACCAAGCTTCTTAGTTCCAATGACATTTCCACTTAATTCACCTCGCACTCGGACAATCTGGATTCAACTGCCCTAAGCTTGGCGTCTTTCTTTTTCGATATGCTGTAAAGTTCGTTGGATACGCGAACCATAGTCGCGTAGTCTGACTCCAGCTCTTCTGCTTTCTCAGCTGCCTTGTCGCACAAACAATCAAACAATTCTCTGTCGACAATAGGCAAAGTTGCAGAGTAGCGCTTGATCATCGAGAGACTTTCTTCAAGGCTCAGCTTCTGAATGTCTGGCTTTAGGGCGGATTGCATCTTCTATCTTCCACCCTTGTGGTGCTCGAAATAGTCAACCGAAAGAAAATCGATTGTTGCCGCGATCGAGCGCAGCCCTTCTATGCGCCTTATCTTCTCCAGCCTGTCGTATGCTTTGTCATTCGCACGCAGCCCGTGCCATTTGGTCTCCCCATCTCCATCCATATCCTCGTCATCTAGCTCGGCTTTGCTCATGGGCATATGTAGGCAGGTGCTACATATATATGCATTTGTAGGCATTGCCAACAGTGATTTCTAGTTAAAAAACACATTACCTACTTATAGCAGATGTAGCATATGCAACATGGATTAGCGCATGCCCAGCAAAGAATGGACTAACATGAGGGTCAGAAAATCCACAACTGCAAAGCTCGAACAGGTGTATGAGAGACGGAAGCACGATCTATTAGACAGGGGCATAACATCGGTAACGGGGATGGTGCAAGATCTCTTGGTTGGTTTCATCGAGCGGGATGAGGTACTTTCAAAATACGTTCCGCATCTCTCGGCAGGGGACGTTGAGCTAGATCACTTTGCAGTCAAAGACTCGAAGCTCGCTAGAACGATAGATGTTTACCTTAGCGAACAAGCGCTCTACTGCGACTATGACAAGTCGTTTGACTGCGTGCATATCGGCTTTGTGTGGTCGCTGCCTGAATTGTACAGGACGCTAAAGCAAAGGGGAATGAAACCGCCGAAAAGCTGACACCCTTTCCAATTAGGTGAAACTTTAGACCCAGAGGGAGCTCGCCTCACGCATGGAATCCTATCCATCAAAAAGGAAAATAGGAGTTGTCCTTACTTTAGTCGTACTTGCTCTCTTGGTAGCTCCCTCGCTTTTAGGAATCAATCAAAACTTTCTAGTTACGTCACTGCGTGTGTCGGCGCAAAGCCCCACTAATGATTCTCGCTATTCTGCGAATTCTATTCACTCTGTCAGTCAGTCGGTCGAGTCGTCTGCCTCCAAATTCGTGTTCAATAGCACTGGACTCTTCTGGGGTTCAGGAGTAGACATGATGGAGCTAAAACTTCCAACGCTTTCAGTTGCAACCACTAAAGCAAATTGTGCAATAGCTCAAACTTCAACATTGAAACACAATTCGACTACTTACATCTATTCACTTGTTGGTTCCGTTGCCTGTGCGGATCTTGTGGCAACATCCAACATGAAACTGTATGTGGATAATACATCTAGCCCACTGAGCAGAGAAGTAATTGTGAGCGGAACAGTAACAAAGGTTGGCTCTGGTGCAATTTCAAACATTCTCTCGATGCCACTTATCCTTCCAGCGAATGTCAGCCTCGGCTCCAATTACATCAATTCTACTGATGACCAAACAGGTTTCAACTGGAGCGATATGTCGCAATTCTCTCCCGCTTGGAATAATGCAACTGGATCGCTAACAGTCGCAAGCAATGCTTCTTCTGCTGGCATCACCAGATTCTACTACGACCCAGTTCTCCAAACAGGACACAATTCTGGCGTCGCTGTGAGCTCTGTTCAACTAACCATCTCCCCAGATCACATCAACGATTTGTTAGCAATCAGTGTTGGTTCCAACTGCGGGAGTGCATCATCAATCTCCGACAGCCAATCGAACACATATACGGAAGTCACTTCTGACTACGCAAATGGCTCACCTCACTGCAACGCCTACACCTCAGTTTGGTATTCTAGGGCGTCTGCAACGACTAGCGATACCATCACAATCAACGTTGGCGCGGGAAGTGATGTCGACGCATTCGTCGTTGATGTATCGGACGTATCAACAATCGGAATAACATACTCAAGCGGAACAGGCACGTATTCAACAGTACCATCAGTGTCATCATTCGTACCTTCGAGTACTTCATTTGTAATCGGCACATTTGGAGATAATGTAGGATGCCAAGACTATATGCAGGCAGGAAGCGGATATACACTCATGCAAGGAACTTACAGAGGTGACGCCGAATATGCTGCAGATTGGGCAAGTGGAAGCACAACAGCACCCTTCTCTGCAGGGCAGCAGCTCTGGGAGGGTTGCAGCAGTTCTAGTTACGTCTGGGCAGAAGTTGCGGTCGCATTCCCGACTACAATAGACTATGGCACCATCAACTCAGCCGAAACAGGAGTCTCTGAGTACTTGGCGGGCTTAACAGGTAACTGCAATTTCGGCTCTGCTTACTGTGCTCCATCTGAATATTATTCTGTGCCAATCTCAATTAGATATTCCGATGGTTCGTTCAGTCAAGTTGGCAATTTACCAATTCCTTCAGGTGGTTCTCTGGATTGCGTTGGATTTGAAACCCCAATAAGCAGTAGCGCGGAGAATGAATATACAACTAACGAGACGATACAGTTCTATGAGGATGATCATGCCGACTCAACATGTTACGGAGATTCTCCAGATGTAAACGTCTACGCATATTGGGATTATTCGTCAACAGAGATAGAGGTCTGCGTCGAACCCACATCGATTGCTGAAGATTCATATGCAATCTATCTCGGATCCGAAGAGATAGTTAGCGATCCAAGTGAAAATACCGCTTACTGTCTTACTACAAGTTCGCACAGTGGTTCAATTCCAAACGGTTGGTTTGATTCCTCAAGATACGAATTCAGAAGCGGAGCACAGCAAGCAGCAGGCATGTATGAGGCGGGAGCAAGTTCAGCTGACGGCTTCGGTTCTGCCACAAATGGATTCAACACAATGATGTCGGCATATTCAGTAACGACAGGAGAAGACATCTACGCGCCTGTCTGGTACTTCACGAACACAGGCGCGGACAGTTCTGATTATGGCGTATCAGATACTTTCGCGGAATCAACATCTGCCTACTACGACTGCTCACTCTCCTCATTATACACTAGCGATCTGGAAATAATGTACAATTCGAAAGTGTGTGATATTGGAACAAGCAATTATGTGACGCTGAGCGAAGATGACACGCTGATTCCAGAGCTGACCGCATTGCAAATACTCGTCAATACTGGAGCAGATACTTATGTGTCATCGAATATCTGTGGCAACGCTTACGGCGGTGGAACATGTCATACGCCAAACCAAGTAGCTAATTACATACTCGACAACTATGAGCTAACGCAAAGTGGTAATGTAGTGGGAATCTACTCTTGTCTGGACATTGTAGACGGAATAATAAGCTGTGACCGTAGCATTGCTCAAGGCGTTGCGACCATCGCAATGGCTGATCTACTGACAGTATTGGCATATGGTCTTGGCGAGTCAAACTACACAAGCATTGCTAACACGTTAGTTCAAGACGTATTAAACGCGCAGCAAACATCAGCTACATTCACGGATGACAACGGTAATACGTACTATCGATCGTTGAACGTTGGTTCGATATTCGTAGGCTGGGATGGATATTCCTACGCACCGCCCAACAGTTTCATTACAACATACATTGATGACGCAATCGGCATGACCGCAGATTACAAAGGTCTCGGAACCTCGAACCAGGAGACAAACTTCGCAGCCCTCGCAATGCTATGCGCGTACAACTACTACGCGAATGGCGTATCCAATTCATGTGGAGGATCGTAGAAATCGAGGTCGAAAGACCTCTTACTTTCTTTATATCGTGCTCTGATACCCTCGAAAGATATATTGAGCTCTGCGTAAGGATTCTTACCAATGGCGCGAGAGATGACTAGCACTGTATCTTTAGGCAATACTCAGGTCAGCGCTCCAAAACAAACGCATCGCTGGTTGTCTGTATTAGCTATTTCTGTAGCCTATCTTACGAACGCATATGTAGGGTTTAGAATGTTTGCCTGGTCCACTTCTACGTCTCATTACATGTTGCCATTGTCTATTGCGGTTTCAGAATGGTTCTTCTCATGGGCATTGGTCTATTTCGCTGGACGACGCTCTTGGTTATTTGGATGGATTCTTGCAGTCGTAACTATTCTGTTGGCTTTTGGTGCGATTTTTCTAATCCTCGCCATAGGCGCACTTTCTGATGCCTGACTCATGTTCGGCTAACCTCTCCGTAATAGGTGAGCAAAAAATCTACTTACGAAACAGCGTAGAGCATGGCAACAACGACAGCTCCATCAAGAGGGATCCGCCACAAAGGTTCGCTGACGAAACTCGGCTACCGCGAGCATGAAGCGCCTTCCAAAAGATACCGTGCCTTATCACGCGCAGCAAAGAAGTACGGTTACAAGAGGATTATCGACAAGCTTACCGATCTCCAGGTCTTGAACAAGAACCGGAATCCTGAATTTTCAAGAGTCGTACACGCGGATGCAAACTGGCTGAGGCAGCACCACAGGACGCCCGAACCGATGCGCCGCTAGGAAGGTTCTTCCGGCGATTCTTCCAGAACTTCAAACGGCTCGATGTACTGCTTCAGCTTTCCCCATTCGAGATATTTCTTGGGGAAAGCGTATCCCTCTGCGCCCTTGACCTTGATTACGTGCTTTTGAGGGTCAAGATCTTTGGTGCTCTTTAGCGAAATCCACGCAGAGATCAGCCGTCCAGTGAAAAACATGCCTTCCTCAAGAGAGTTGAATCCTTCGATCAGGGAAGCCAGCCCGAACGCCCGCATTGCAATGTTGTAATGCTCTTTCGCCCTGTGGAATCCGTCAGAAGTAATTTTTACTTTTGCGATATAGTGGTTCTGGTAGGTCGAGCCGTTATCCCTCGGATACACTAGAATCCAGGCGCCGTAGCGTTCTCTCTTCTGCTGCTTCTGGGGAGATTCAAGCATGAAATCTCCCAAATCTGGGCGCGGGAATTAAACACCATTTTAGCAAGGGTTAAATTGTAAAATCGTTCACCTGTTGAAATTCGGTCATCCTTCCCTATTCGGTGCGCTCTTAAGCACAGCACGAATTCTCGCGCGTTTAAGGAGAAAGTAATTAGATTGTCAACTACTACAATCGACCTAACCCCAGTAATCAACATCATCATCGCGATCGTCCCATTGATCGTGATAGTTGCCGTCCTGAAACTATTGATGAATCTGTTCGAAGGGTTCGGTAAGTAGGGAATCCTCCAAAGGAATAGGAGGACTAACCTATGAAACCGATCTCTTCTACAGTTCATCTTAGACGAGCCGCGCTCTTGGCGGTTCTAGCAGTCTTTGCATTCTCAGCCGTCTTGACAGTGCCAGCCTACGCTGTATCAGTTACGCCAACGCAGGACATTCCGACCCCATCTCCCGTGAACTTCCAGACTTCGTACGCTTTCAATCCGTTTTTCTCGACTACGCCGACATGGTCTGCATTGAATAGCACGCAGTCTTCTAGCGTTGCATGGGAAGCTGTGATCTGGAACTATCTCAGCTACAACGTAACTACCGATGGAGCTGGCGCAGTCATTCGCTTCGCTTCCACTCAGACGTTGACAGATGAAGGAATAACCATAGTTCTCTACAAGAACTTCACCGACTCGTCAACTTCTGGTAACTGCGTAAGTGGAACAGATTCCAGTGGCAACCCGACCGGCACATGCGAAGGCTCTCTAGACGTGGACTACACAGACCCAACATCTCAAGCTACGATCAAGATAGGCAGCGGTGATTGGATAACAGGCTCGCCGATCATGGTCATGATGGACACTGATGGCACCCTCACAGTCAGCAACCAGACTTCCGTGCTCGTCAGTGCATTTCTCGGCACAGCGATGACAGTAAGCAACATCGGCGTTTCGGGAAACGTTCTCTCGCCCTCTGGCAAGAACTACAACACGGCGGCAGGATACCTATCGATTGAACTCGGTGGCGCTGCTTCGCAAATAGTAGCGACTCAGGGAATCAACCTGATGGTAACTCTCGTCATCGCCATAGTCCCGCTCATCGTCATCATCGCAGTCGTCAAGATGCTAGGCAAGATGTTTGATGGCTTCGGAAAGTTCGCACACTAGCGACCTCGAAGCCTCCCCTCTCTTTTTTTCTCTCTAGAAAACCAATTTTGCTTATAAATAGCGAAAGCGCATGAGTTTTAACGCTCAGTGGGCTTGCTGAAATTCCAATGCGCTCAAAGGCTCTGCTGGCTCTTGCCCTTCTCTCCGTACTTTTGCTTCCCTCCGCGTTCATCAGGACCGGCGCGCAATCGCAAGTCAGCAGCGTACAGATCATCCAGGGAGAGAACTATCTGGTCAACAACTACAACGCGACAATCGGCTTGATTAGAAACTCTCCCGACTCGGCTTCGCTCAGAGACACATATTATATCTACTCTGATAACTTCCTCGCAAAGCTCGCCCTGAACGAATGGAATCAAAGTCAGACAAACGCGACGGTCATTCGCGTGCTGACCAACATCACGGCAACGATGGCGACCTACTTACAGGGCTTCCCAAATCCTCGCAACGATCTGCAATCGCTCTCGTTCCCTTCCTGGGCATTCAATACTTCGGCGGACTATAACCTGACGAGTTTCAAGGGTGCAACAGTCAGGATCACTCTGAACAACGGCTCGCAGCTTCTCGCGGAGAACTCGTACGCGGATGTTGCCCTGCTCGAATCCCTGTAC
>JBOGRL010000019.1:0-3755 GCA_050749505.1 Nitrososphaerales archaeon | reverse complement strand
TGTTTGAGATGAAGCTAGTTTGTTCTTGTTCTCTGGGGCGGTGATTAGCGTCCTTAGTCGGAGTATCTTGTTGCGATCCGCTACTATTTGCGACCATTGGCTAGAAACTTCCTCTATATTTGTTTCCACAAAACTGGAAGAATCTGGAAACGACGCTACATTTAACGGCTTTGAAGTACTATTCCTTCAATCCAAGCAGGACAGATGCTGTACTACTTTCTGATACAGCCCGTTCTATGCTTGTCCCAATTCTTGCAATTGCTGATTAGTTGATTTCTCATTCTTGCTTTTACTGACTATTCTGTATTCTTAAAGAGAGTACTGGAGAAAGAGAACGTCTCGGAATTGGTGCGGCAGGAGGAAAAACGGTTTGGCGGTCAGTAAGTCAAAGGTTGCAGAGAGTCTGATTATGGGTGTCGTAATAGCTCTTACCATCATCGGTCTTGCATTTTACACCTCCGTCACCGTAGGCGGTCACTCGACTACTGTAATTTCTTCAACTACTCTCCCTTTCTCTAGTTCCTACACCAGTACATCTTCTATGGCCACGAGTTCTAGTAGTTCGACCTCCTATTCAATTAGGGATACGACCACGACTGTGACGGCAACCGTTACCAACACTCAAACAGAATCCGCCTCGACTTCACAATCATCAATATCGTCAGAAACAACTACTTCTACCACATCGTCCAGCCCGCTCGGTTCGCGCAATCCCCAGGTTGAATATGTCTTTACCAACAATACGGCTGACGCGTTTGGGACGTCAATCTACATCACGCTTGATAACTCTGGACAGCTTGCGTTCGTGGTCGAAACCGGCTACCATGATTCGGTCGTAGTAATTACCGACAATCAGGTTTCGCAGATAATTCGAGGTGGTTACACCAACCCAACAGGAATTGCCTATGATAGCTCAAACGGAATCGCATACGTAACATACGGCATTCCGGGAAGTTGCAATGTCTGTCCATACGGGATGGCAGCAATTCAAAGCGGTAGAAGCGTAAACAGTTCAGTCCAGCCACGAGGATGGCCAGCCGCGCTAGCCTACGACCGGTACAATGGTTACCTGTATGTATCTTACGCGATACACGGAGTAAACACTCTACAGGGAATTGGAATACTCAACCCGACAACTCAGAGCCAGGTAGGCGAGATCCCAATAATAGGTGAAAGTTCCCCGAACTCATTTGCTTATGATTCTGCAGGCGGAAACATGTTCGCCGCGATTCCGTACTATAACTACAATACAAGTGCTCCAGATAATACGACGATCTACGATATGAGCGGAATCACGGTTACGCATAGCTACAGTGTTTCAGGTGCTGTATCAGCCGCGGGCATGGTCTACGACCCGTCTACCGGGTATTTGTACCTCGATCAGGCCTTCTTATCGCAGCAGATAGGAAAGGTTGTTTACGACATCGTTGTATTCAACCCTGCGACGGGCTCTGTAGCAGGGACTCTGGATACGGCTGCGGCATCTCCGATGCCAATGGTCTACGATAGCAACAACGGACGCATCTACGCATTTGAATCTGCTCAAATGCTCGGAATCTCGGGAACGAACTTAGTTTCTACCACAACAACCAGCCAAATTGTCACTGCCGCGATCTACGATCCCGAATATGATGACATAATTACATGTTACTGAAGTGAGGAAAGAATCGTAAAATGGAAAAATTGGAAGAAATAATCAAAAAAAATGGATATAGTACGGGTCAGCACAGCTTAGAAGAACAAGAAGATGCCAGAGCTCTCCCCGTGAAAAAACGCCATCGCGGGCCGATGTGTCGTTCTGGTCCGGATATCCTCGCGGACATCTTGAAGGCAGCCGCTTCCGTCGGAGACGGCCGCGAAGGCATAACTCGCCTGCGGAATAGATCAAATCTGAGCGACAGAGAGTTCAAGAAATATCTCAGCATCTTGATGGAAAGCGGCCTCATGCGCCCCGAGCCTAATCTAGGGCCTGGCGATTTTCACAGGACTTTCAGGCTGACCGGGGCTGGGTATTATTTCCTGACCATCTACGAAGAAATCGCGTCATTGCTACTTTCAAAGCGAAACGAAGACACTCAAAGCAGCAACAAAAGCGATTTCGACAGTAGTTCAGTGGCCAGAGATCAGACCCGACCGGAGCCAATTCCGACTTGGTAGCTCTGCTCGAGTGTTACGCGTTGGTGATCACGTTTTGTATGATATGATTTGAATGTGAGAGTCATTGGGGTGCCATAGTCAAAAGTTGCAGAGCCAAGAAATAAAAGAAGTGACAGCTTCGCAGCCTAAAACCACTCGCGGGAAGAGCATCGAAATCCGTACAAGGGCAGGAATTCGCTCGAGCGTGGAGATCGTAGCTGCCATACTAAAATCTGCCTCGCACAATGGGGGCGAACCAATAACAACGCTGAGGAGGACAGCGAACATTTCTCCAGGATGCACTCAACGATACGTGAGTTTCATGCTTGAGCGAAAGCTTCTTTCGGTCGTGCAACCTTACGACCGAAGCGCCATAAAACTATACCAGCCAACAGAATCGGGTTATGAATTCCTGTTGAAACAAAGGGAGCTAATAAGTCTGGTTGAGTCTGACGATGAACAGGATCTTTTCCATTTTTGGGATTGATCAGATCCATTGCGGGTCACAAGAAAAGGAGCGGAGTAACAATCTCCTCACTTTGTTATGACTTCAAAGTCCCTGAACTTGTGATTAAGCAGATGGAACTCTAGAACTGCACAGAAAGCGGGGAACGTTTCAATTATGCCTATCAGGGGGCACAGCACAAATTGTTCCAGATGCATGAACGCCCGCCTTGACAAGCTCAAGTTTGCTGCGAACTTTAGGTTCTGTCTCAATCCTACTTGGTAGGAAACCAACCAAATGACTAGTGCGAGAAGCAAACAAGCTCCCAGTGCCGTTGAAAGAACCGCTTGCCAGAAAACTGTTGAATAGACTGATGCCCACGTAATGACAAACTGGCCTACCTGTGCGGAGTGGCCAATACTCTGCGGAGTCGCGATTGGCAGCGATGCGAGCTGAGGCAGCCTGTAATTTATCCCAAACACTCGTCCAAAGAAAAATAAAACGTATGGCGAAAAGTAGTAGATGTACATGGCTATGGACGCCAAAGCGGAAAGAAAGCCCAGCCAGTAAGTCGCCGCTCGCAAATAAATTCTGGCTTTCAACCTCTTCGGAAGGTACTTCAGGTTTTGCAGCGTTCCAATAACCCATCTCCTCCTTTGCTTGAAATGATCCACAAGATTCAGCGGCGCCTGCTCCAAAAGCATCCCTCCATGCCATCCAAAAACATCGCCGTATTTTTCATGGACTTTGACGCCAAAAAGTTGATCCTCGGCAACCGACGTGCCGTGATCCCATCCGACTTTGTCTTCTACATCGCTTCTGACGAATAGATTACTTCCGTGCATGTACATGGGTGGCGGATGAGTCATGTGCGAAACGCAATCATAGCACTGGAAGGGCCTGACCGATTCAGCCAGGAAAGTCAATCTGTTTGATTGGCTGATCTTTAGCGGGTACGATATAGGGCCCTCAGCAATCAACCCTTTTCCTTCTCTGATAAATGCCAGCAGAGAAAGAAGAGTCTGACTAGTAACTACGCTTTCTTCGTCCAGATGAAATATCCATTTGTCTTTGCCGCTATCTCCGTTGATTCTTCGTTGATCCGTTGCATATTGCAACGCCCTACCCTTCCTAATCGCGTTGTTCTTTGTCTTGTACTCCTTTGGAACAACTA
>JBOGRL010000018.1:0-4253 GCA_050749505.1 Nitrososphaerales archaeon | reverse complement strand
CTCCTAGGATCTCCATGATCAATTCGTCTCTTTTCGTGCCCTGTTTTACACGAGAAATGGTTTTTTTCAAATCAGAGAAGCTTGTTGCGGCTCTTTGTATGTTCTCTCGCGATACAGCTTCTGACTCGAAGGATCTGAGTCTATGTGATAGAGGTTCAATTTGCGCTATCTCATCAAGAACCTTTCTATCTTTGGATTTCGAATAAAGAAAAGCAAGCGTCACGGCTAGACTGTCCCAATCGTTGTTGAAAGTGCCCAGTTTTCTAATTTCTTCGATAGCTTCGAGATATTCTTGCTGATCAAAGGCTAGACCTAGCAGCGACGCAAAACATCCAGCGGAAGTTACGAGCCCTTTGTCGTAAGAGCAGCTCGAATCTATCAATACGCCGTCGCAGTCAAATATTATGCCAGAAAACGACTTGATCTTTGCAAACTCGTCCGATACTTTGTAAACTGTCATGTGGTTCTATTTCACGCGCCTGCGATTCTTCTCAGCGAGTAGAGGAGCTTCTGGTTCATTTCACGCGAGCCCACGGTTATTCTGAGGAATTCAGTTTCAAGGCCCATCTTAGGAATGTATTTCACCGCAACCGAGTATTTTGAAAGTAGTTCTTCGGCGATACTCTTTGACCTTTTTGACCTCACAACAACAAAATTCGAATCGGAGCGTGGAACAACTTTCAAGAATTTGTCGCCGAGTTTTTGCAAATATTCAATCAATTCTTTTCTGCATGATTTGGTTTTCTCCGCATACTCTAAGACCAGCGATTTGCGGCGCAAAAGCTCGGTTGCCATCAGTACAGAAAACCCGGACACCGGATACGGATACTGGAATTTCTCGCTCAACTCATTTATGAAGTTCTCATCGGAGGATAGGAGATATCCCAGCCGCAGTGAAGCCAGACCGAATGCCTTCGAAAACGTTCGGGTGATGATCAGTTTCTTATTGGACTTGAGCAATCCAGCCGTGCTGTAATCTGCGTATTCCACGTATGCCTCGTCTATGACGACCAGCGTCTCGGGAAGAGATTGGATCAAAGCCCTTATTTCGTCAATTGGATATTGCACTCCCGTCGGATTATTCGGAGAGGCGATTACGAGTATATTTGCCCGTTTTGCCGAGGCTATGAGTTCATCCAATGCCAGGGAGAACGGCTCTTTCGCCGTGGAGGATCTTACCCTTACAAAGTCTACGTCCGCTCCCAGGCGTTTTGCAAGCACTGAGTACATTGAATACGTTGGGTCGACCGTCACCATTTTACCTCGAGAACCGAGTTTCATCCTGAAAATAAGGTCCAGAATCTGGTCGCTTCCGACGCCTATCACAATCGATCTTTTTGAGCAGCCGCAGTATTTCGCGATCTCGGTACCCAAAGTATCCAGCTCGCCTTCCCGGAGTTCGGCCGGATAGAATCTTGGGTCTAGCCTGTCAATGCACTTTACGAGGATGGACCTCATCTGGTTTTGAGGAAAAACGAGGTTTTCATTTAGGTTCATTCGCAAGAGTTTTCTCGAAGAGTAATCAATCTTCAACGGGGACTGCTGGTATCGAACACCGCGAGAGAACAATTTTTTTGCACCTTTCACTCGCTTCTAAACCTTGAAAGCGCTGCCATGGAATGATTGGGAAGGTTCTCCATATTTGCAATTGTAGAGATAGTAGCTGATGATCTCCGTAAGGATTCCCTGCTGGCGGTCACGCTCGTTACACGCTTTAGAAAATTTTCAACTCCCAACCCGGAAGAAATTCTTGCCGTTCCGCCCGTTGGCAAAATATGATTTGTTCCCGCAACATAGTCGGTGGATGAACATGGCGTGTAATTGCCAGTCAGTACGAGACCCGAATTTGTCAGTCTCGCCTCATAATTTTCTGGATTCTTCAGCATCACTTCCAGGTGCTCGGGCGCAAACCTCTGGGCGAATTCGACCAGCATGCTTCTTGATGGAACTAGCACTGAAAACAGACTCGATTCGCGGATCTGCGCCTGCCTCGGTCTATCAAAAGATCCTCTGATGAGGGAATCCACTTTTTGGAGTAGTGTTTTGGAATTGCTTGCTATTCCGCAGAGCGTTCTGTTTCCGTGCTCTGCCTGAGAAATCAGATCCCCCGCGACGAGCAGAGCGTCTGCATTCTCGTCTGCGATGATCAGAAGCTCGGTCGGACCAGCCAAGCTGTCGATAAGCACGCTGCCTGATGCGGCGAGTTGTCTCTTTGCCTCGGTGACATACTGGTTTCCGGGGCCCGCGATCAGATCGACCTTTCTAATCGACTCCGTACCAATCGCCATAGCTGCTACCGCCTGGGCTCCGCCAGCCTTGATTATTTCTCCGACGCCGCAGATATCAGCCGCTACGAGGATTGATTCGCACACGCTACCATCTTTCCTGGGCGGAGTCGCAAGGATGATATCTCTTATGCCTGCCCGCCTGGCCGTGATGCAGATCATCAATACCGTGCTGGGGTACGACGCAAGACCGCCCGGTACGTATCCTCCGATTCGATCAAACGGCATGTATCGTTCATTGATCACAAATCCCAGAGGAGATTTGAACTTCATCTTGCGGAACCTGACCATCTGTTGTCTTGCGAGCGAAGCAATTTGCTTTGAAACTAGTTTCAGTACGTCCGCCTGCGCAGGGTCAAGCCTAGAATGAGCCTTTTCGATCTCCTGCCGAGAAACCCTCAGGTCTTCAACGGTCTTGATGCTTGGAGAATCAAATTTTCTGGTTAGTTCCACCAGAGCCTTGTCGCCACCGACTCTGACCCTGTTGATGATATCGCCAGTCCGCCTGACTGCTGACTCATCTTCGGGGGATTCCATCTGTTTTTCCCTAATTTTGGATACCGCCAGATCAATCTGTCCTCGGCTTGAAACGGTGAACCGAACAAGCGGGATTTTCTTGCCCGTTTTTGATCGCCACTTCGCTAAATAGGAGATTGGATGAGAAAACTAAGCCCTGTCGCTGTTCGGCAAATCAATTTCATCGAGTGGAAGAATCTGTCTTGGTTCGTGCACAACTAGTCCCTGAGAAAGTCTCCTGATTTTTGGGATCGCCTTGATCAGGAAATCCTTGTCGATCACGGTGTTGACAGAATACCAATCCTTGTCGGATAATTCGCTGATGGTGGGTTTCTTTAAAGCCGGCAACGCTTCGAGAAGTTTCTGCAGGTTTTCCTTTCGGACGTTTACGAATATGTGCAGTTTTTTGGAACCTTCAACTACTCCCTTCAACACCGACATTATGTCCAGGATCTTCTCCCTTTTCTGAGGGTCTTCGAGAGCCTTTGGATTGGCAACAAGGTGAGCGGTCGAGCGAAGCAGCGTCTCGATAGGCACGAGGCCGTTCTGATCTAGCGTAGTGCCAGTCTCGACAACATCCATTATAGCATCCGCATCTTCCGGCGGCTTTGCTTCTGTCGCGCCGAATGAAAGGAATATGCTCGCTAGGTCATTGTCTCCCTTTGTCCACCACGGGGTGATTTGTTTGGGCATTTTTGATCCGAAGTACTCATTGTAAAATGGCAGCGAGGCCAGGTAATCAGACGCAATGTTCAGGTACTCGGTAGAAATCCTGAGTTTCTTTCCACTTTTCCAGTAGTTCCTGCAGATCTCTGGAAATGGCGTGCTCGCAATCGATTTTGGGACAGCCATCACGAGCCTCACCTGACCGTATTCAAGGTCGAGAACCTTTCTCAAGTCAGCCCTAGTTTCCTTTATCCAATCAGAACCCGTGATCCCGAGGTCTTGATCTCCATTTGCTATGAAAATGGGAATTTCCTGCGGCCTCAGTATCTTGATTTCAATCTGGTCGTCGTTGATTGTCGGCCTGTACGTCCTGTCCTGTCCCCTGATTTTGTAACCAGCTCTTTCAAAGAAAGCGAATGTTGCTTTTTCAAGCGAGCCCTTGGGGAGAGCAAGTTTGATCAGCTTGTTTTGAGAACTCATAGAGATTTGCTCCTCGTCCGCATAATTATGCTTCTCGCTGGAGAAGAGATTGATTGCGCAGGGATTTCGTTGGAAATATTTAGGCAGTATGTAGATTGCTTAGTACTAAGACGCAGAACGATGAAGGCAAACACCGTCTATGAAGACAGTCACCTTTGAAAGTCATTTTCGCACCTAAATCCTGATTGGTTGCTTTTGGCTATTTATTTATTTGCCTTCAACTGCCTTGTTGCACTATATCCGATTTTCTTCTCTTGTGTTCATCCTCCCTCTTCAGACGAGGCGGGTTTCTTTCATTGGATGACT
>JBOGRL010000017.1:0-4519 GCA_050749505.1 Nitrososphaerales archaeon | reverse complement strand
TCTGTTGTACTCTAGCTCTCACTGGATTCCATCCTGCGTCTGATCTCAATCTTGTTTCAAAAAGCGATAATGCATCATTTGACAGGTCGTCAAATGCCGTGATCATGAACTTCTAATACGCCCTCTAAGACGGCGATCCTTTCTGCCTGCTGCCTTATATTCCCGATTTCTAGCTGGAGATTGGAAACACTTGAGGCGAGACCATTCGCTAATCCAGTGATACCTTGAATAGGTGCAACCTTATCAGCCAAGTCCCTTTGCGCGTTCTTTATCTCCGTCTGGAGTTTACTCACTCGCCAAATCACAATGATAATTGATAGCAGTGAAATTGCGAGTATTCCAATTATTATTCCTTCGTCGGTCAATGCCACGATTCAGAAAGATATGCCAGCCAGTCATTCTATATAGTTGACTTCGGATTCACCTACGATCGTGGGAAGCATTCAAAAAAGCCTGGTATGCGGAACATGAAATCTTCCAAAATTGACGGATTTTTTGGTAACTTGGGGTCTGGCGGAGCAGAAATTCCGGTCAAGCCGATTTATCCTCTCATTTGCGAACTTAAATTGCGTTCTGGGGGCGATAACGGTTTTCCTGAAATCAGCCTGTTCCGGACAAGAAGGGCTTTGCGCAAACTAGAGAGAGAAAGACTGATGCTTTTGGGGAGTTTCGACGTTGAAGAACGCTTCCATGTGCCCTGATTTAGTTTCTGTTGATTTAGTGATTGATGGGATCCCACGAACAATCATTTTCATGGCTCGTCGCATTAGGTGGATCACTGAAGAGCCCGTGAAGGGCCTATCGACCGTTCATGGAGTGGACACTCTTCTAATCTTTAAATTTAACCCTGATGCAAAAATACAATACTGCCCTAATGAATTTCCCTCATACAAATTTTGTAGCTTTTCAATTGGTTTCATACAGGAATCCATTGAAAACAATAGGAGACCCCCCTAGGGGGAGGGGAGACGGCAGCTATAATGTCTATCGTCGTCCCATTCTATTGAAGATCGAACACGGAAAAAGGAAGAACGCAAATCATCTCGACAAAAATGTCGAGCATTTTCCTGGGAGTAAGTCTCGCGCTCCCAAAAAAACCCGATTTCAAAAAGAAAAATTTGCCAAACGTGCATCACCCTTAAGTTAATCAACCACCTGCATTGAAAGCAAACAGCGGGAGAGCATTTGCAGGAAGAGATTGAGAGCATGAAAGCAGAGAGCCTGACCGCATCGCGCGAAATCGCAAACAGGCTCTCAATTCTCGAAAGCGCAAAGAGAACCCCTTTGGACCTGAAGGCGATCAGTAGGGTAAAGCTCCTGGTTTGCAAGGAGTACGGTTTGGACAGGGTTCCGAAAAACTCCGAAATATTGGAATTCTTGGACGGAAAAGAGCGCGCGAAGTTTGAATCAAGGCTAAGGAGAAAGAGTGTCAGGACCAAATCGGGCATCGCAGTAGTTACGGTGATCACGAAACCGTTCGAGTGCCCGCACGGAACGTGTATCTTCTGCCCGGGCGGTGTTCGATTCGGGACTCCACAGAGCTACACAAAAAACTCTCCAGCAGCGGCATTCGGCATGGCTAGAGACTATGACCCTAAAAGACAGGTCGTGGACATGCTGAGTTTCCTTGAAGACAACGGGCACAACACGAGCAAGATCGAGATGATCTTGCTCGGCGGCACAGTTCTTGCAATGCCTAAAGAGTACGTGGAAGATTTCGTAAGGAGATGCTACGAGGCTTTGAACGAGAGAGAATCTCTGGGACTGGAGGACGCTATAAGGACAAACGAAACGGCGGCTCACCGCTCTGTCGGTCTCACTATCGAGACGAAGCCGGACTGGTGTCGAGAAGAACACGTTGACAGGTTGCTTTCCTATGGGACAACAAGGGTCGAGATCGGAGTCCAGTCGCTGCGAGAAGATGTCCTGAAGTTTGCAAACAGGGGGCACGATCTAGGCGATACCATAAGGGCGTTCAGACTGCTCAAAGATTCTAGCCTCAAAGTAGTCGCGCACATGATGCCGGGACTCCCGAAATCAGATCCCGATAAGGATCTAGGAGATCTATTGAATCTCGTCGAGGATCAAAAATACCGGCCTGATATGCTGAAGATATACCCGACGCTCGTCGTCGAAGGAACTGCTCTTTACAAGTTGTACAGAATCGGAGGCTACAAGCCGTATGATTTAGAGCAGTTGAAGGAGATTCTGTGCCGCTTCAAAAGTAGAGTTCCGCCTTGGATGCGGATCATGAGGATTCATAGGGAGATTCCGAAGGAAGAAATAGCAGATGGAACGAACGGCGCGGGAAACCTTCGCCAGATAATCTTGGAGGAAATGGAAAGAAGGAGCCTAAAATGCAGATGCATAAGGTGCAGGGAAGTGGGTAGAAAAGGAGGAGAAGAAGGAAAATGCTCCTCCGAAGAAAAAGACGACGGCCTTTCTTTGAAGAGGATAAACTACGCCTCTTCAGGCGGCGAAGAGGTTTTCATTTCCTTTGAAGACGAAAGGTCTGACTCGCTGTCAGCCTTCCTGCGGCTCAGAATCCCTTCCGGCTCGGAGTACAGGAGAGAAATCAGAGGGCAAGACGCGTCGCTGGTGAGGGAGTTGCACGTCTACGGAACTGTCGTCCCAATCGGAGAAAGAAGGAGACCCGGCTACAAAAAAAGCGACCAGCCTCAGCACACCGGGCTTGGCTCCAGACTATTGCTCGAAGCAGAAAGAATATCAAAGGAAGAGTACTCCAAAAAGAAAATAATTGTGATATCAGCGGTCGGAACCAGAGAGTACTATAGAAGGCGCGGATACTCCGATGACGGAGTTTTTGTCTCAAAGGAAATTAGGTCGCTGTAAGCGTTGCTTCTTCACTGGTAGTTGCAATATCAGAGACTTTTTTCGCAAAATCCTCAATGTCTCCCTGCCGGATCGGAGCCTGTCCGCCAAAAAACCTGAGCTTGCACGAGGAGTATAGACTGACCGAGAAAGGCAGAGCTTCGCCAGAATCAGACTGGAGGAGAAATTTTCCTTTGAAGGACTTGATCTCGCCCCCGCTTGAAAGCTCCCTGTACGTCTTGGAGTTGATCGGATCAGCCCCAGCAAGCGACGCGTCGTTGAAAAATGGGTTTCCCAGCCCCGTCAAAGAGACAGAATTGACCTCCGCCGCTTCAGCCATCAGGCTGGTCATCGCGTCCTTAGGCAGATACAGTCGACTGAGATGCTCCTTCCCGAAGCATTCGGAAAGCGATTTCAAAAGCAAACTCTTCTGCTTTGCACCGATGGAATAAAGCTCCAACAGTCCGGCGTCGCGCCGGAAGTGAAACTCGCCGATTTCGGGCTCTGTGGTTTCTTCCTGGATCTTTTCAACCCGTCCGTTTTGAAATTTGAGCTTTGTCTTCTGAACTCTTCTGAACCCCAGCGAAAGAAACAGATTTTCTTCTTTCGACTCTGCCTGCGAGATTATCCCCCACTGCTTGTCACCGCCTAGATTATTCTCTTGGGCCCAGTTTGCTATCGACTCGGAGCGATTCTCGAATTTGAACAGCTCCAGCGATGCGCCCTGTTCTCTCTGCGAGTAAGGAAATGGTATCCCTTGAAGCTGTACTTGTTGTCCTCCGCCTCTTTGCATGTTGATTCTTTTCCGATCTTCGGCTCTCTGTTTCTTCTACTTTTGTTGGAAGCGCCCGTTTTTTAAGGAAATGCCGCTCAGTGTAAATTTTCTTTACGATCTTCTTCCAAGCTTTGATTCGAGTTCCCTGATCAAGATCGAATTGCCGACATAGAAGGGGCTAGTTTGTGTCAGTGTTCCTGGCTGTATTTCCAGAATTGACTCGCAGCCGTTGCTGGACATGCCGCCGGCGAGTTCGGTCAGATAGCTCACAGGCGCAGTCTCGTAGATGATTCTTAACTTGCCATCGGGAGCTTTTTTGTGTGCAGGATACGCGAAAATCCCGCCTCTTTGCAACACCTGATTGTAGTCACCTATGAATGTCCCGCCGTAGCGGAGGTGCATGCCTCTTGTTGCTTCAAGGCTCAACACAAACTCCTCGACCTGCGGAATCCAGTCTGCTCTGGTGCCGCCGAAACCGTAGACTGCGGGCTTTTCAGGAAGATTCATGTCTCTGTAAGCTATGACAAACCTGCCCACATCTTCGCCGTCGCGAATTTCGACATACTGATCGACTCTCTTCTTGATCGAGAGAGTGACCGTCAGCGTCGGGCCGTATGTGACAAAAGCCGCCCCGACAAGATCTCTTCCCCTCTGGGGGAGTTTTCCCCTCCAGATTCCGAAAATGCTCCCAAGGGGGTTGTTCGTGGTAATGTTGGAAGAGCCATCAAGAGGGTCCATCGCGATTGAAATTGAATCTTTTGACTGGTCAAACCCCCCGAGCGGGCTATCGAGTTCTTCGGATGCAACCCATCCCACTCGGCCCGTATCCAAAAGCGCCTTTGCGAACGAGTCGTTTGAAAAAACATCCAATTCAGACTGCCTTTCGCCGAACGGATTCAGAGTCCTGGTCAT
>JBOGRL010000016.1:0-5008 GCA_050749505.1 Nitrososphaerales archaeon | reverse complement strand
CTCAAAGCACGTTTGAGCGCTGTAGCCCATTCGAAGAACTCTTTGCGAAACCTCCGCGTTTCCCCGTAGAAGGTCTAGCTTTTCCCTAAATGAAGACAGGAGATGGCCGGTCGAATCCCGGACATACTCGATAGTCCTGTCTTGGTTAAGTTGATCTATCGGAACCCGATCTTGCGTAGGAGTCAACGCCAGAACGACACTTTGCCATTTCTTTTAACACATTCTTTTTTCAGTAATTGGGGGCCAAAACTGCCTAATAGAGAATCCATCAGAAGCAATTCTAATTGTGTTGGTTAGGTAAGCTGAACATATGACTTGCATTTGCAAGAGTTTGTATTGCAAAAATTATGTGTACACGCGGAAAGCGTCTGTTCGGATAAATTTACCCCGGCCAAAAGTGTACAAGTGACGTATGACAGCTTTGAGTGCACTCCACGAGGCAATTGTCTAATGAGTTGCAAGCAGCGCGGACAGAAATCCCGCAACAGAGATAACCGCAATCGCTCCTGCAAACAGGTAAACTGAGATTCTAGAAGTTTTGTCCATTAATCTCGCACCCAAGATTGGTGGCCATGTTTTCCTCAATATTATGCCTTGATTGCAAGTATTAAAGGACATATTTCGAGAGAAAAAACTGCTGATTTAGAATTTTATCATTTGATTTGAAGAAATCAACTTTCTTCCTGAGGCCTTATTCTGACTGGTGACAAAAGTAATTCTCGATGGGCGCCTCCTAGTTTTTGGGTCCTCAACGTTCCACTGTCATTTGGAAGTCAAATCTACCGTTGATGTAGGCAAAGCTATTGCGGGGAGGCCCCCTTCTCGCACAACATTGTTCACCCGCCCTCCTCCGTGCTCGTCAGACTGCCCTGAAACAGTCCGTTTTGGATCGAAGAAAGCAACTTTGCGAGAATTTGGCAGGTTTCTGAGGCTGAGATAAGATGCGATGAGCCAGATGAAGGCAAAAACCAACCCCAAGGAAATATAGATGGTTAGCGTGTCTGCGGAAGGAAGCATTTGGATCCACCAGACAGCGAGCTTTCCTTGCAGTATCTGCGATATGCCGAAGGACGTTGGCTGATACGTAAATACATCTTGCGTGTTTGAAGGTGGGGTACCTGCAAACGCTCCCAAGCCTGCGATGAACGAGCTCAGGACGAACAAAGCAAGGAAAACAGATCGCGCGATTTTTGACCATTTTTCCGAAAGAAACACAGTGATCGGAATTACAAGATACGGGAGACCCAAGACCAAGAATCTTGGCCCATAGGCAGCCCCGCCGTCCCAGCCCTGCCAGGCAGAGTAATAGACCAGAATCAAAGAGAAGAGGGACATGAAGAGAATCGCATCCGCTCGCCAAGCGATAGACAGCGACATCCTATACAGTCCGTAGAATCCAAGTAACAGAACTGGTGAAAAGAGGAATAGTCCCCGATAGGGACTGATCAGATTAAGCAGGATGTGATATGCTAGACTGCCTAACAGGAAATGAATGCCGTTATAATATAGCTGTTGCGGAAATAGAAGAGGATCGCCGAATAGCGCGTAATTGTAAAGGAGGTTCAGTCCGACTCCGCTAGCGATGAATGATGCAAGAAAAGAAATTGGGCCGCTGTTTAGCACACGTGAAACGGAAGAGCGGGAGCCCTCCTCTCTTCTCTTTGCGACCAAGTAGACAAGTAACGGTGCGATGAATAGAGCAGCCGCGTATTCAACCAGTGTTCCGACGCCGAGGCCGAGACCTGCCATTCCCAATAAACTCATAGGTCTGCTTCGAGTTCTGGTGTAGGTCAGCACCAGGTAGACACTGAGAAGCGCGAACATCATCGACAAGTCGTGTGGGAATACCTCTACGCCGAATGGCCAAATGCTCGTAGCTAGTGTGAGAGTGAAGGCGATTAGTAGAGCCACACTCTGGAACCTCGTGTAAAATAAACAGATTTTGTAAACAAGCAAAGCGGATAACGAGGCCGCTATTGAGAGAAGCAGCTCATCCATCAGGATAGCGTGTGTGGCAAACCCAGTAGCAGATCCGTCAATGAAGAAGCCGGCCGCAGCAAACGGGAGCGATAATAATGCATAGCCAGGGGCATATACGCTATAATTTTCTCCGGCAAACTGAACGGTGTCAAACCAATTAAACTGGATGGAAAGAGAGTGATTGTTGAGTATCGCTGACTGAACAGCAACAATGTTCGCTTCCTGCCCCCCGCTCGAGCCCAAAGTGACGCAGTATACGGCAAGCGGAAGCGCGAGAGCGAGTATCGCGTAAGTACTTGCGTTTTTCTTACTCTTTAACAACCATTTCCAGTTGGTCAATAGTTGGGGCACCAGCGATTCGGCACCGAGAATTGTTTCACTTGCCCCGAAAGTCCCGAGGGCTAGTAAAAAAGAATCTAGGATGCATAGTCGCTATGCTATTTCTATCGGATCAAGCCTATTTATTTTCAGCGAGAATTCCGAGCGCGCGGTTTCATTTGTTTCATTGTCCTTGATTGCAAGAGATCGAAGACGTAAGTTGAACAGCAAATATTCACCATCGGATCGGTTCCGCCGAGTGCGTATGCAAGATCGGGGTCTGTTCAAGACTGGTTTATCGATGCCTGGCTTTTGGAGACTTTTAGTCCGTGACTGCCATCAAGATCTCGGTTGTCGCCAATTGAGTCGTCATCCAGCCCGTCGCGATATGCTAAATCAATTTTTCTATTAACCGGCTGCTAGTGCCGTGGCCAGATAGGCCATCGGTATTGTCAAGTGAAATGCGAGCACGATCTGGCGGAGAAAACATGAACAACAACCTTTGTAGACGTGGCACTAGCCTCCTTTCGAACATTATTTTTTCTACGGCTTGACAGGGAAAAATAGCGCGAAGAAGTACAGCGCCGCAAACAGCCAAACAAGCAGTATCGCATTTTGGACGCGTTTGCTACTATCCGGTACTAAAAACGAGACAACCAGCGGGATTCCCAGGGCCAGCGCGGGATCGGTGTTGATGAAATAAAATGAGTACTCGACTCTATGCAACACGAGCGACACATAGTACCACGGCAGGTACGTTGCGGCAATCCAAGCGCCGACGAACACGTCAGCCTTTGTAAGCTTTCTCGTCGCTGCTTTGTACGCGATGATGATTGTTATCGGCCACACCGCCAGCCAAACGACCAAGTTTCCAATGCCGACCCAATCAATTGGATGGGTAGTGGTCGTCAAGACCTTTCCGCTGGGAAGCGTCGTTGTTACCGTGTTGGTAACTATGTAATAGTTAGACGGCTCAACGTGCAAAGGTATAATCCAGTTCCAGGGATAGCAGTTCCACGCGGTAGTGCTCTGGCAGCCAGTGAGCAGCGATTGGTAAAAGAAGTAGAAGCGGAAATTTAGAATCGGATTCGTGATTGGTCCAAAGTTTACATCAACAGGCTTGTACACAATGTCGTATACCCACATCGGGAGTGCAAACACCAAAACCATGATCGCGATAAAGATTGCAAGCTGGATTGCGTTTTTCCTGGCCACATTCGGGAAATCATGCTTTGGCATAGCATACAAATGATAG
This sequence comes from Nitrososphaerales archaeon, assembly GCA_050749505.1. Lineage (GTDB taxonomy): Archaea > Thermoproteota > Nitrososphaeria > Nitrososphaerales > CADDZS01 > DATLTL01. The sequence goes on along the minus strand of JBOGRL010000016.1, from coordinate 1,455 downwards.
AGTAAGAGTGCGAGAACAAAGTATACGCCCCACTCCTTACTTAGGACGGAAAGCCCCATTGCCAGCGCAGACAGATAGTATCTTTTCTTAAAGTAGGCGAGAAACCCGACAAGCGCAAAAAAGATCGGTGGACCCTCAAGTAGCAGTAAAGAGGTATGTATGAAAAAGAGCGTCTCAAACCCGAGGAAGGCTGCGGCCAAGAGCGCCTTCTCCTTTGAAACAAAATTCAGGGCAACGTGGTAAAGCGTCCAGACTGCCAAGAGTCCTATAATCACATAGAAAATCCTGTAGCCGAAAAAATCCGAGCCAAACAAGCTAATTCCAAGAGCGCCCCAAATCTTTCCGAAGAACGGATGCTCCAGGTTTGAGGCCACCCCCTGAAGAATTTTCTCCGCGGCAGGCACGTAGTAGCTTTCGTCGAATACATAGTCGGTGCTCCCATTGGGAAATGACATTGCAAATAGGTGCAGCCCAAGCAGCGCAAGGAGCAAATGACCGATGTCGAACTTTGAAAGTGCATGCTGAACGCGTCTGCTCAGCTTACGCCCGGAGTCAGTGAAGGCGCTTTTCTTCTCTTCCTCTGGTTCGGATAGAGCGACCGGCTGACTGTTCGCTTCGGTTGTTGTCAAGAAAGAAATCCTTCTTTACTGGCTATTTTGTATCGGTAAATGCCGAATCTTGAAAAAGATATCTCGCGGGTCGATGGTTTTCTTGAGTTTATATGATAAGAATAATCCTGAATTACGATTATGAGCAATATTTTTCCATTTGATTAATCTTTACTGTTCTTTCGTATCTCAAAGCTGAAGACAAAAACCAAGACCCTCAAGCATTTGCGAATTCCTTTCGTTGAGTAATTAGGCGGAAAAGGACTTGGAATCAAGAAAATGTTTTAGTCAAATGACAGCTCAGTGTTTTGACTATGTCAGAAATTTTGTGTTACCTTTGTCGAGATATGTCTTTGAACTCTAACCGTCTTTTGAATCTTGCTTCTTCCGTCTCTGCTACGAATGAGAAAATTTGTTGTGTATATCCGTTTTCAGGTTTCGTTAGCGGCCTTTCAAAATTGTACAAGATTTTCAAAAAACTTTTCCAAGAGCGCCTTGTGTCAAAATGAAACACGAATGGGAGAATAAGAGCGCACTGTTACGATACTATTATCATAAGATCAAAGAAAAATCGTAAGAAGTCATGCGAATTCATTCATTCGCAATGGGACGTCATTGACTTCGTCTTCCTCTTCGAATCAAGTAGGACTTGTGTTCTCTGGGATGCCTTCTGAAGAGCCACTGACAGAACGCTCTCTCGTTTTTGTTGATCTGTGATCTTTCGAGAGCAGTTAGTAAGCTCGTCTCTCTTTGTATTCGATATTCAGCATTGGGTACCCGCGTCTACTCAGAACAAAGTTCATCATCAGCCTGTTGACTCTCCCGTCCCCGCGCCGAAAGGATGGAT
>JBOGRL010000015.1:0-2774 GCA_050749505.1 Nitrososphaerales archaeon | reverse complement strand
TCTGTTGTACTCTAGCTCTCACTGGATTCCATCCTGCGTCTGATCTCAATCTTGTTTCAAAAAGCGATAATGCATCATTTGACAGGTCGTCAAATGCCGTGATCATGAACTTCTAATACGCCCTCTATGACAATCGTGTCAGATTGAGTTATGGGACTACGCCCCATCCTACAAAATTGAAAAGAGGGAACAGCGAGAATGCCAAAAGAACTCGGCGCCCAGACCCACAACCCATTGAACGAAGCTATTGGATCCATCATAAGATCAATATTCACTGCAAAGAGTCCCGATGCGGCCGCCTGAAACAGTGCGCGACGACGTGATAAAACGACGTTATGGAAGATCAAGAATCCAGAGATGGCAAAAACAAATCAACCCAGCACAACCCATAATGGAACCAGGCCCACCCACATCAGATATCCTGGATAACCTTGATACAATTGTCCTGCGTAACTGTAGTATGTATACGCACCTCTCAACACAGCAAAATTTTCTAGCGACGCTGTCCAAAGCACGGACCCAGCCAAGAAAATACCCGCCTTCTGGGTTCCGTATCTCTTGCTTGCGCCATAGAAAACAACAGCTGCTACGATTACGAATCCGAGCTCTGATATTACCGGAATCACTACTGTCATTGTTGAGTCATCCAACAGTGGACTGAGTTTTTCTGTCCGCAATTTCATAGTGAATCTGGAGTTATGATTCGCTTTCCCCAGTCTTTGGCGTTTTATGTTTTTGTAATCCTAACATGGATCATGCATCCATATGCTCTAAGAGAAAGAGAGTTTAGTTTCTCAAAAATTGAAGGCGGACACAAGCCTCGTCTATCGTTTCCATTTTTTTGGAGAACGTGAATCTTATCTTGTTTTTCCCTTTCGTGCCCCCGTGGAAAAATGATGATCCGGGAACTGCTGCAACTCCGATCTTTTCAACCAGATATTGGGCGAATTGCGAGTCGGTTGAGTTTCTACTATCGACTTTGGAAAAATCTGACCAAATGTAATATGCTCCCAGCGGTTTGATGCATCGGAACCCGATTTCTTCAAGCGATGAAAGGAGCTTTGTTCGCTTTCTATCGTAATCTGCCTGCAGGTTCTCGTAGTATGATTCAGGAAAAGAAAGTGCTCTGACGCATGCAATCTGTAGCGGATGGGGTGCGCCAACGGTGACAAAGTCGTGGACCTTTTTGATAGCGCCAGCCAATTCGCTATTTGCGATTGCGTAACCTACTCGCCAGCCGGTCACACTATAGGTCTTGGAAAATCCACTGATAGTAACAGTCCTATCTCGCATTGAGGGAAGACTACCAATGCTTACGTGATTTGCGCCGTCGTACAAGATGTATTCATAGATTTCATCCGAAAAGCACACGGTATCGTAATCATTGCAAAGATCTGCGACCAGTTCCAGCTCCTTTTTCTCAAACACCTTGCCTGTCGGGTTTAGAGGCGTATTGAGGACAATTCCTCGCGTCTTTGAATTGAAGGCTTGCTTGAGTTTCTCCTCATCCAGACTTGAGGAATCATTGTTTTCGTCTAACTCAAGATATTTCGGTATTGCCCCGGAAATTATTGCGTCAGGGGCATAGTTCTCGTAATGAGGGTCCAAGACGATTAGCTCATCTCCCGGATTCAGAATAGCAAGTTCCGCGCTCACCATGGCTTCTGTTGTTCCACAGGTAACAACGATTTCTTCGTCTGGGTCTGCTTCTATCTTGTTGTATTTTCTCGCTTTTTGTGCGATAGCTTCCCTTAGAAGGGGTGTCCCCCAAGTAACTGAGTATTGATTATAGTCCTCGTAAACCGCCTTTGCCGCTGCTTCCTTCAATTCGTCTGGACACGGGAAATCTGGAAAGCCCTGAGCCAGGTTGATTGCGTTATGTTTGATGGCGAGTCGTGTCATCTCTCTTATGACTGACTCTGTGAAAAGCGATGTCTTTTTCGAGACTTTGGGCAGTTTCCATCAACGGGTCTTCTTATGTGAGCAAGACCGCAGCAGCAATAACAGTAGTCCAAAGTCCATTCTTGTCACCCTCAGCAGATTGGGTAATGTGCGTCGTCTTGACTATCTTACCTGAAATCTTCCATAGTTGTTTTTTTTCATCGTAACTTTGGTCAGGGTTGAAAGGAATACCCAAAGTTGATGCTAGCATTGAAGCGGCCAAGTCTTCCGCATAATCTCCAGCTTTTTCATCAGTTTCTCCATAATCTTCATGCTCAGAAAGGTAACCGTATGTATTGCGATCCTGAGGAATAGCCAAGCCCACTGAAGCAGCGATAAGTCTGTTAGGTTCGTTTGTCGCAATTCTGCTCATGACGAGAAATAGTATCTGACCCGGTGAGAGTTCTGCGATTCCCTCCTTCTTTGTGACAACCTTGCACCTGGGCGGAAAGATACTGGATACGGTCACGAGATTATACGCCTCGATTCCTGCGTCTCTCAGAGCGAGCTCGAAGCTCGCAAGTCGTTCTTTGTGCCTGCCCACCCCTTTGGTCAGGAAGATTTTCTTTGGGACTAGCGTCGGCATTGAGTGTCTATTGAAGGTAATTCGTTTCGCAAGCCGTTTTTTAGCATTGTGCTATGTATGCTTGTACAGCGAAATTGCTGGGATTATGCAATGGTCAAGAGGATTTGGATGAAACAGAACTATACCCAGGATACATTACAGTATTGTTGATAGGAAATTAGAGTCGACTACACTCAAGAGCAGTTTCAGGTTGTCAGAAGGAGTCGAGGAATTCAGCCTCGAAAACTGGATTCAACACCTTCTAACT
>JBOGRL010000014.1:0-3748 GCA_050749505.1 Nitrososphaerales archaeon | reverse complement strand
GTATTTCGAGGTACTTCGTCTCTTCGATGTCACCACGTCTTATGATGGTGTTAATCTCGTATGCCTTGTTCCTCTCGACATTGTCTGGTTCCTGCCCCCGGGACAAAAGGAACATCTCGACGATGTCATCAGTGACAGTGACCTGTTGAACGCAATTCAATACGCGAGCCAGCTGAATAATTTGGCTCGTAGCCTAGGCGGTCAGCTGACCCAGGCAATTGTATGGGCAAGTAACCCGTTCTTCAATCAGTTCGTTCAGAATACCCTGAACAATGTGCGCGCCCTTCTGAGCTCTACAGCTAACACGGCAACCTCGCTTTCGAACCTGTTCGGCGCGCTGGGCGCAAACTACTCTGCTGAAGCGAGCGAAGCAAATCAGTTAGAGTCCCAAGTTGTCCAGGCACAGAACCTGGTCAATCAATACAGCTCGTCGAACGCGGTTGCTGACCTTGAAAATGCTCGATCGCTTTTGAGCGGCGTTGCAAGCTTGGCGACAACCATTTTCCAGCAGCTCTCGAGTCCTACTGTGAGTGGTGGTATGACCAGGCAGCAGGTCCTGGATCGTTACGCAGGTCTGCTCGCTCATTCAGACGTGCTCAAGGTGTGGTTGCCGCTGCAATACGCATCGGGCCTGGCACGGCTGGAGAGGTTTGCTTCCGACCCGAGGGCGTCTGTGGCGCTTGATGGCCTTGCAGAAGACGTGATAAGTTTCTCCGCCAACGCCAGCGTTCTTCCGTTTGACCACATTTACGTCGCCGCGGTGACTCGCTGGGGCACGCGACTTGGTCCCGTTGAAATGATCCCAAATCCGCCCGTGAGTGTACCTGGACAGTTTGATCCAAGCAAGGCGTTCAAGACAACGCAAGACTTGATGCAGTACTTGCAGGGACAGCGAAACCCAAGTTCCTCCAGCGCGCCCACTCTGCAGGCTTCGATGGCACTCCCTCGCTCACTTTCACCTGAAGATGTTGTGGGGTTCGAGATCACTCACAGGATGGACGGCTTCATCTACCAGCTTGCAACCATACTGGATGCATTCACTTCTTTCTTTGGAAATAATGCATCGACGTGGCCATCCGGAGTGTACCCTGGAATCTTTGGAATACTTTCTCCTCCTCCGACTCCTCAGGCGCAGACATTTTCTGCGACGCAACTTGCCGAAAAAGTAGGATCGCCATATCTTTGGAACTTTAGGGCAGACCTCACAGCGAGCGTAGTTGGAAACGCGGAAAGCTATGTCAAGCCGACGCCCGGTGCGGTGGAGTTGCCTCCTGGAGTGTATCCGATTCCAGCGACGCAGGTATCTCCCATCTTGAAGTATTCCGATTTAATACTGATCGAGAACACCTTGCAGCACGTTCTAAGGAACATGGTTCGTTACTCAAAAGCGGTGTGGACGTGGCTCACTCCCGAGGAAAGAGTGATGTTGCTTGAGCCATATCTCGTCTCGTTCCCGGGTTTGCCGCCGGGAAAGGTCGCACTGCTGGACTGCGTTGGGAATGAAGTACTCGGCTTTTACGGGAATTCTATGATGATGCCTTTCTCGATTCCGCAAGCCCTGGGAGACCAGCAGGGCTGGCCCACCACGACCGGTGAGCTTGAAGATATGCTTCTTCGCTTCCATCGTCAGAGCGCTCCGCACGAGGTCGCCAGTATGATGCTGCCCACGCGGGGAGTACTTGGAGAAGCTATGCTCGGTCACTGTGCCTCCGGAGAAAAGATTGATTTGACGAGGTTCTGGAATTGGCAGGATTCTCCGGCGGACACAGCCCCAGCCATAGCCCCCGTGACTGTTCCGGGCAGCCAGGTACCCACGCTTGCGGCAACCCAAGCCCCAAATCAGCTCGGCGCGATGCTGCCGTCACTCATCAACAATGTGAACGCTCCAACCGTGACTCCGTCGGAGGCTCTGGCAACCGCACTGGCCCAGAAGGCTCCGGCGGCTCAGCTGCCCGACATGACCGGCTCGGCACAGCTCGCTCAGCTGTTACAGTCCACTCAGACAACTGCAAATTCGGCCCGCCAAGATGCGCTGAATGCACAGACGACTCTCACCAAGGAGGCAATCGACCAGGCTTCAGCCGTCCTGCAGTCAATTTTGGGAGGTGGTGGCAAGGCGGGCGGCACACCGAAACCGGGCGGCAAGGGTGGTAACGGCTCCTCGGGCGCTTCCTCAAACTTGCAAGCCCTGATACCAGTCCTGCTGGAGCTCGCGGCTGCTTCAGGATGATAGAGAGTGGAGAGTGAGATAAACAAAAAATGTCAGCAACAACCCCCACTCCGGCTCCGTCAGGCAACGGCTCTACTTCTGCGATTTCTGACCCGATCATAGCGGCGCTCGTCGAAATACTGAAGACGAGCACGAGCCCTGACATGCTTAGTCTCAGAGTTGCCCTGATTCGAAGGCTTCTCTTGCAGGGCGATGTCTCTCCGTCCAGGATCCCCTCCCCACGGAACATAACTGAGATTGGAGGGTACATCAACCTACTTACCGATCTAGGACAGACGACCGTGAGGACGGAGGCGCTTTCTTCTGCACTGGGAGTGGCGCCTCCTCAGGTGGTAGACACGATCATGAACGGGTCACAGAATGCTCCGTCGCTTGCTAACCCCGCAAACCCGCTCTCGACCTCGAGCATGTCACCAGTGATGTCGGGCCTCGGCGTACTCTATACTCCATCGTCCACCGGGCGCCTGAAGGTCACAGTTCAGGGCACGATCGCAAACTCAACCGCTGGAGACGGCGGTGAAATCCAGATATCCTTTGGAACAGGCCCTTGGCCTGCAAATGGCAATCCTCTCACGGGTACACAGGCCGGCAATATAGCACAGAGCATCAGCCCAACTGCCAACAACGCGTTCACCGTCACTACCTTTGCTCTAATAACGAACCTCACGGTGGGCACCCAGTACTGGTTTGACCTAGCTTATGGTGCGATCAACGGCGGCAACGCAACGGTCTCAAACATAACGATGATCATCGAGGAGTTCTAGCAATGTCTCGGTTCGCGTTTTCTTTTGTTGAGATGAGGTAGTCGCGCCAGATATGCTCAGCATCATCATACCGTGTTTGAACGAAGGCAAGCGGGTTGAGACGATGATCAACAACATCAGGGACACGGTGGGACTGAGTGATTACGAAATCGACGTGGTTTCGAGCGGAGGAACGGATCTGTCTTCCGTGGGCGATCTGCCGGAGATGTACGTCTACGAGACAGAGAGGGAGGGAGCCCCCCAGGCGAGGAATCTTGGAGCGTCAAAGGCCAAGGGCGAGACTCTGGTGTTCGCAGACGCCCACGTGGAGTTTAATCCAGACTGGGGGAGACAGGTGGAAGAAATCTCTCGGGCAGTTGGCGGGATCGTGACACCGTGCATATGCGCACCCGGCGACGAAAATTCGAGGGGGTGCGGATTTGTTTGGAAAAATCTTCGGATGGAGATCGACTGGTTGCCAGATTTGAACCCTGCCGCCCATGACATTCCGTTTGCCTGCGCGTGCTGCATGGTAATTCCAAAGGAAGTGTTCCGCGCCGTAGGTGGTTTTGACTCTGGTACGCGCTACTGGGGCTCGGAAGATTCTGAACTTTCAATGCGGACGTGGTTGCTCGGTTATAGGGTGGTGTGCGATCCTTCGATGAGGGTAGCGCACGAGTTCAGAGACGAACATCCCTACCACATATCGAGGTTTGACGAACTTTACAACAAGGTGAGGTTTGCTTTCTCGCATTTTTCTGTCAAAAGATTAGAG
>JBOGRL010000013.1:0-2250 GCA_050749505.1 Nitrososphaerales archaeon | reverse complement strand
TGAGAAAAGTGGTAGATGTCCAATGATTGGACCACCTAACGATTTTGCTCTTGCTAAGAGCCAAGTATACGGAGAAATGCGATGGCAGACGCAAACCTGCCACTTCATTCATAAGCGGTGTGGTCAGGGTTGCTCTCCGCAGCTTTATGATATCAGGCTTCAGTGGGTGTGATGACCAGTTCTGTCAATTTCTCGCCGCGCAAGACCGAAAGTCCAGTCTCCCTGCCTATGATACCACCCTTCAGAATTTTGTGAAGGTCGTAATAACCTTCCACTTTTTTCGAGTCTACCCTCACAATGATGTCGCCTATCGCGACCCCAGCCTTTTTGGCTGGAGTTCCAGGCTCTACGGAAAGGACGAGCAATCCCCCGCTTTGCCCTAGCTCTTGAACGAGTTCATCCGGAAGCGATATTGGGTTTGATACGATGCCCAGATACGCCCTTTTTACTGACCCGTTGCTGGTAAGCTCTTTCACAACTGTCGTAAGAACACTCGACGGTATTGCTATACCGCGATTGGCATAGACAGCTGTATTCATGCCGATCATTTTCCCCGTCGCGTCGATGAGTGGGCCTCCAGAGTAGCCGCGGTTCAATCTCACATCTGTGATTATCAGATCATCTGTCCAAGGGCCGCCAAGCCTCCCCTTGGGATTGGTAATTATTCCCGAGCAAGCGCTGACCTTTTCTCCAAAGGCATTTGCGAGAGCAAGAACGAATTGCCCCGTAGCCAAACCATCAGAGGTGCCTCGTTCTAATGGCTGAAAAGTAGCACGATCTGCTGCCTCGACAACCTTTAGCACCGCGATGTCAGAGAACCGATCCTGTCCAACGAGCGTTGCTCCTAGAATATCCCCACCTGGGAACGAAACTTCGATCTTGCTAGATCTGCCGATCACATGACTGTTCGTTAGTATGTGACCTTCCTTGTCCCAGACGATTCCGGTACCGAATCCTCTTCCACTGCTCACTTGAACGACTGAAGGAGATGCACGACTTACGAGAGCGACCAGTGCGTCAGAAAACGATTGTAGAACCTGCGTTTGCAAACTGCTCAACTTGTATGTTTCACTGAAAGAGTAAGTAGGTTCTGAGGGATACTTGTTGACTATCTCATGAAGAAAGTTAGTCACACCAGCAGCGGGAGTTTTCCGGCAATCGAAAATGCAAAGACAAAAATTCCTTTACGTGGGTGATAAAAAGCTCCAGAGCATTATTCTTATAGTGGAGAGTCTGAATCCGAATCGGCTGGAGAACACGCGCGTAAACGCGCCTCGTCCCGCTAAAGCCCGCCCCAAGAAGGAAGTAGTGAAAAATTCACCTTTGCCTGACACTGACGGCATTCAAAAATGGAAGTGCCCATTCTGCGGGCTAAAAATCGAAGATCGAGACAGCCAAAGCTTTAGGCAGCGCGTAATTTTCCACAGAAAGATGCACGACGATAAGTAGCGGCCCCACAGAATCACAATAGATTTTGGAAAATATTTAGATACTAGATAGTATACATATTAATCTGGTGGCGCAAATTGAGTACGCAGCAAGAAAAACAGGTTAATCGGCGCCGGGACTCTAATTTGGAGACCTGTCCCGAATGTGGGAAATCTTTTCTCCACTCAGTGTTTGTTGATCACCTGTTCAGAAGCAAGGACTGCATGAGAAAGTATTGGCAGGAGGAAGAAAAGACGCACGTCTTCCGTCTCAGGCGTAATCGTGGATCAAAAAATGTTCTCCGAAATGTCTAGAACGTGATGCTTTTTGCCAAGATTCCATCTCTAGTTCTTGTGATGCACAGTTGGAGCAGCAACATCAAGCCGCCGATCTGGCATCGGAACTGCTTGGCCGGTCAAAATCAAACATCTTGAAGTCACTCCTCACCGAGGATTACACTGTTTCTGAGCTCACTGAACGTTTTCACGTAATAGGGCCAGGAATCCGCAAACACTTGGAATACATGGAAAAAATCGGACTCGTGTCCTCTTTTTTCAGGCGCGAGGGACTTGGAAGACCTAAGAAGCACTACACGATAACTCCGCTTGGGAGGTCGCTTTTTCCAAAAATGTACGATCGCCTGCTCGATATTTTGATCGGAAGGCTCACTGGACTGCGTTCAGAGAGCGGAAAAATCATGTCAGAACAATTGCTCGAAGAAACAGCTTCAGATCTCGCGATGGGTTTCAATTCAAAGACGGCTTCGTTTTCCTTTGACCAAAAGCTGCAGTCATTGGAAGACTTTCTCAATCAACTGGGTTT
>JBOGRL010000012.1:0-2722 GCA_050749505.1 Nitrososphaerales archaeon | reverse complement strand
GTCCAAGACGACTATCTCTTTTGCCCGTATCTGCTCGAACCAGTCTAAAAGGGCGGAGGAGATCTCGTACAACCCCTCGATGTCGATCGGCATCTCGCTAAGGACAACGACTATTTTTCCTTCGTCGTCGCTGTATATTCGGAAGGGATGACGGAGCTTCGCGCCGACGAAAACCGCGACAGGGGGTATGTGTTGCGACTGTACGTGGGCGACCTCGTGAAGGTTCAATTTTTCTATCATGTACCTGGCCGAAACAAGCCCAACCAACCCCGGCCCCACAAACCCACCAAAGACAATAGGCTCACGAAACTGCGTCTTTCTTAACTCTGTGATTCTGGTTGGGAAGAGATGGTCGGACATGAGTACGTTCTGAAACATACACACCAGACAGGCATATTTGCTTTCGCTCAGATTACTCATGGATTCACTCTTGGCACATACTTTTGTGGCTCCCAATATTCCAATAATTACTGTAGGAGCATTCAAAAAGCATGAAACAAGAGAGTCAGCAATTAACCTTGTTTGCGTCAGTAACAACCAACCTAAGGAAGTATCTTCCAAACTTGAAGAAGATAGCCCTTCTCGCAATCTTCTACGCAGGGCTGTCTTTTGCCTACAGCATGATTGGATTCTTGCATCCAGAGATTGGCTCCCACTACCATGAATATCTCGCTCCAAGGCTTCTGATCGAGATAGCGGGGCATTTTTCTTTTGGCTTCATAGCAGCCATTCCATTCTTGGATCTTGAGCTCTCTCTCCTCATAGCCGCCGGAGCCGTTCTTATTGATACAGATCATATCCTTAGTGCTCTAAACCTCAATGTGAGCGGGCGACCAGATCATTCGTTCTTCTTTGTCTTCGTCTCCGCGGCTATTCTGATCTGGATGGCGGTGCGATTTGGCTTTGTGAAAAGCTTCCTCATCAAAATGCTGTACTTTGCTCCCGTCGTTGTCTTTTCGCATATATCCTACGATATCTTTACCGCGCCGGGGTCTAGCTTTCAGTTGTTAATCCCGTTCAGCTTTGAAAGCCTGACGCTTCCTTATTACTATTGGATCATCTTTGAAACTGCCGCTCTGATTTTGTCGTATACTGCTCATCTATCGTCCCGCAGGTGGGGACAAAGGTCTAAAGCAAACGTTGAGAGCAGACAAAGGTTTGCACAGAAAATTCAAAGCTACTTGGAAGTCCACACGCACAACTGCCCCAAAAAAGATATCTTTCCCAAGTTTGGTACTTCGAGCACGCGTAGAATGACTAGTTAGAGACAATACTTGTTGACCCTTACACATATTCTCTTGTTGAGAAGTGAGAGAAGTAAAGAAGAAATCCTTTTGAGAACAAACAAGATCATCGTGATTCTCCTCCATACCAACTCTTGGAACTCTATTGAAGCAACCGATGAAAGCTGAGCAATTATTGACGGGAGATCAGAGGATCCCAATTTGTCGCAATGCGGTTTTTCTCAAAATCCTCGACTTGACTGGAATATTCTATATATTCCAGAATGAGACATGAGAATCGTGCAAGAATTTTCTGTGGGAATTACTCGAGCAAAGACAATCCTCAAGTTGCTGGAAAGAAATAAACATGCAAAGTAGACAGAAAACAGAACCGATTTCATTCGAATCTCTTTCCAAGAACTTTAGAGAGATAGCTGCAAAGCTAGGGTTGGAGAAAGAGACGCCGGTTCAAACCCAGGCGATACCTGCGATCCTTTCTGGTGAAAACGTTCTGATAATCTCTCCAACCGGTTCGGGGAAGACCGAAGCTGCGCTCTTGCCAGTTTTCGAGAAGATCAAGCAAGATTCGGGTACTCCTGGGTTCAAGGCAATCTACGTCACTCCGCTTCGCGCTCTGAACAGGGATTTACTGAGGAGAATAGAGCTGTGGACGAAAGAGCTCCGACTGAGGGTAGAGATCAGGCACGGGGATACTTCGCAGAGCGATCGAAGAAAGCAGGCTCTCAATCCTCCGGATATTTTGATCACCACACCTGAAACTCTCCAGGTGATCTTGGTGGGATCAAGGCTCAGGCCTAATCTAAAAAATCTAAAGTTCATAGTGGTTGATGAAATCCACCAGCTCGCATCAGAGAGGAGGGGTTCGCAGCTCTCGTTTGCACTGGAGCGTCTTGAAAGGGTTGTAGGAAGCAAGGTTCAGCGTATCGGGCTATCGGCAACAATTGCAAACCCAGAAAATGTTGCAAAGTTTCTTTGCGGATCAAACCGAGAATTCAGGTTAATCGACACAAGCAACATCAAAAAAGTTGCGGAGTATAACACTGAATTTCCCCAACCGACGAAGGAAGATGACGCTGAGGCGCGAGAATTGTTCGTTTCTCCGCCGACTGTCGCAAGGATAAGGCGAATCGTTGATCTGATCGAAGGGCACGAAAGGACTCTAATATTCGTGAATAGCAGAACAACTGCAGAAGAGCTCGGTTCAAGGCTCGGCATGCTCGGGCTGAAGGCAGGCGTACATCACGGCTCGCTTCCGAGGGAAGAAAGGGAGCGCGTTGAAAAGGAATTCAAAGATGGAAAGATCACGGCAATGGTCTGCACATCGACGATGGAACTGGGGATCGACATTGGATCGGTTGACCTGGCTATCCAATATATGTCTCCGAGGCAGGTAAGCTCGTTGATCCAAAGAGTCGGCAGATCAGGCCACGATCTGAAAAGAAAATCCGAAGGCATCATTCTCTCGGTCAGCCCGGAAG
>JBOGRL010000011.1:0-4733 GCA_050749505.1 Nitrososphaerales archaeon | reverse complement strand
ATCTAGAGGGCTACCTAAGATCTTCTCCAGTCAGGATTGGAAACGCAGCGTGGAACCAGTTCCAGCTGGATGTGTACGGAATTTTGCTTGATGCGCTTTATTTCACGCATAAACACGGGGGAGGGATAGAAAAGAGGGAATATGATTATCTGATCAAACCAATAGTAAAGTCGATGCAGCAAGTATGGACTAGGCCTGATTCCGGGATATGGGAGGTTCGTTCAGAAGAGGAGCATTTTGTCTATTCGAAGATGTGGTGCTGGGTCGCCGCAGACAGGGCGGTGAAGATAGCCACGGCTTTGGGAAGCCTTGAAGATGCCAGAGAGTGGACCAAGCTCAGGGATACAATCAGGGAGGATATCTATTCAAAGGGGTTTGACGAATCGATTGGATCATTTGTTCGAGCTTATGGTTCAAAGTCGTTAGACTCTGCAAACCTTTTGATGCCACAAGTTCGTTTCATATCCGTGAATGACCCAAAGATGATTGGCACGATAGATGCTACGATGAAAAAACTCCTTGCCGAGGACAAATTTCTCTACAGATATCTTGACGATGACGGCCTTGCTGGAAAAGAAGGGGCGTTCCTCATTTGCAGTTTCTGGCTGGTCAGCTGTCTCACGATGGCCGGAAGGCTCGATGAGGCAGAAAAAATGATGGATTCCATCATTGGTTACTCCAATCATCTAGGATTATTTTCAGAAGAGATCGATCCAAAAACAGGAGAGATGCTAGGAAATTTTCCACAAGCATTCACGCATATGGGCTTCATCACGGCGGCGACGACGCTTGGACGTGCGCTCGCCAAGCGCATCAAGACGTCGGAAACACCATCTACTGACAAAGCCTGAGTAAAGCAAAGTCCCACGGAAGAAGAACAAGTCCGGAAACAACCCCCACACAGAAAAAGCGAATGAAACAAGAAATGAGGAAGAAAAGGTCCGGAGTGAAAACCGCCAGCCAAGAAAAAGACCGCAAGCAGAATACGAAAAATTCCATAGTATTGGTTGTGTTAGACGGGTGGGGTATTGCAGAGAGCGGCGAACTCAATGCTATAAGCGCCGCAAAAAAGCCAAACTTTGAGCAGATTCAGAAAGAGTTCGGGATGACTGAGGTATGCGCCTCAGGAACATGCGTTGGGTTGACAGACGGCCAAATGGGAAATTCCGAAGTCGGCCACTTGACAATCGGAGCGGGCAGAATAATCGTACAGGATCTCATGAGGGTGCATGAAGAAATCAAATCCGGTCAGCTGGCAAAAAACCCCACTCTATTGGCCTCTCTTCGCTCAGTAAAGAAGCGAAACGGAACAGTACATTTCATGGGACTACTCTCTGAGGGAGGCGTGCACAGTCACATCGATCATCTTTTTGCGCTTCTAAGGATTGCAAAAGACAACGGCATCGATAAAGTGGTGGTTCATGCTTTCTTGGACGGTAGAGACACCCCGCCGAGAAGCGGAGTCGACCGTCTGGCCGAGCTAAAGAGATACCTTGGTGACTTGCGGGTTGGCACGATCGGGACGCTCAGCGGCAGATACTACGCAATGGACCGCGACAATAGGTGGGACCGCACGAAACTTGCTTACGACGCAATAGTGTATGGAAAGGGAGAAAAGTTTGATGATGCGATTGATGCGACGAAGAAATCTTACGAGAGCGGCGTAGATGATGAATTCGTCGTTCCTGAAGTCGAGCGAAGCTACCGGGGCCTCTCCAGCGGAGATCTTGTCATCTTCTACAATTTCAGACCCGATAGGGCAAGGCAGCTTACAAAGGCACTTTCATTTGACTTTGAAGAATTTGGCTCCCTTTTCGACAGGAACGAATCTGCCAGGCCAAAAGACATTGATATTATTACAACGACTGTTTATGATCCTAAATTCAAAAAGGTGAAGGCACTTCTCGAGAGATAACGAGTGAACCAGACGCTGAGCAATGTTCTTGAAAAGAACAAGATACGGCAGCTTCGGATCGCTGAGACAGAAAAATACGCACACGTCACCTATTTCTTCAATGGGCTTTCGGAGAAACCGAGAAAGCTTGAGGACAGAATAATGATTCCCTCACAAAAGGTCGGAACGTACGACAAACGCCCGGAGATGAGCGCAAGAGAAATTGCCGCCGAGGCGGTTAGGGCAATTGACAAGAAAAAATACGGATTCGTTCTGATAAATTTTGCAAATGCTGACATGGTTGGTCACTCTGGAAAGGTTCCTGCGACTGTGAAGGCCGTAGAGACAGTCGACGAATGCCTGGGACAAGTTGTCGATTCATGGAGAAAGCAGAGCGGCTCCCTTACATTGATCGTCGTTGCAGACCACGGAAATGCAGAGAAAATGTACGATGAGACCACTGGGCAACCGCACACAGCGCACACCTCAAACCTCGTGCCGCTGATGATCGTCTCAAAGAGATGGAAACCCCTCGATGATTCTTCAGGCGAGCGGTTTGGGTTGAAAGACATCGCGCCATCGATATTGAAGATCATGGGCATCCCCAAGCCAAAGGTCATGAAGGGAAGCCCAATCGTCCAGAAGAAATTGGCCTAAGGAAAGCAAGCATTCCTACCACTTTTTCGCAGGAACGAGATCAAGGTTTGTTGACAAGGCCAGATTCACACAAGTCAAGTTTGAGCTTGTCGCCTTATCGCAATGCGATACGGTAGGCGGGATCTGTACCTCGCATAAGGAAAGCTCATGAGAATTTTATATACTAATTCTCCATTTTTGGCGATTGCCATGTCAGTCAGAAGATCGCCTCTCATAGAGCCAGAATGGAGAACTTCGCCACTCATCGAGCCGGAGTGGCGCGAAGCCCCGCTCATTGAGCCAGAATGGAATTCCGCGCGGGCCTTTGGAAGGGTTTCTGTTGCAGAGTTTGGCTCCAAGGGTCCAAACTTGGAGACGCTCTGGTAGAATGAGTCAATAGGACCTGAACCCGCAGGGGCTCGTAGTTTTTTGCTGCGTGCCCTGAGCGGAGCTCATATGCCTTTCTTTCTCAACGGCGTTTCTAGTTTTTCACTCTGAGTAGCCTAGCCATCGTGCTTGGTTGCTCTGACAAGAACGTGCTTTCGATTCCGGTAAGGACGACCATTACCCTGACTGTTCCCTGAAGGTTAGGATCAACCCTTGCTCCCCAGACAACTCTTGCTTTGGGAGGCAGAGACCTCGTAATCATCTCTCCTGCCTGAGTCACCTCGTCCAGAGTGATGTCTTCTCCACCCGAGACGTGGATCAAAACACCGAAGGCTTTGGTCGAGTCCTTGATATCCAATAGTTGGGCGTCCAATGCTGACTGCACAGCCCGCTCGATGCGATCTTCGCCGTGTGCCTCTCCAACTCCCATGGCAGCGATTCCCCTTTTCTCCATTATCGCCCTCAGGTCAGCAAAGTCGATGTTGATCAAGCTTGCCGTTGTAATCGTCTCCGTGATGCCCTTTACGAATTCACCCACTAGCTCGTTTGCAACTCCGAGAGCTTCCTTGAGCGGGAGATCTCCGGCCACTTTGGCTAACTTGTTATTGTCGATTACAACTACTGTATCGCACTGCGCCTTCAGTCTTTCGAGCCCAATTTTTTCATTGTTGTACCTGAAACGCTCCACTGCAAAAGGCATTGTGACTACACCGATCATCAATGCGCCAGTAGGCTTGAGCGCGTTTGCTATGACCCACGAAGCTCCGGTTCCGGTTCCTCCTCCTAGACCTGTTGCTACGTAGATGATGTTCGAGCCAGCCGCGTCTTTTTTGACCTGCTCGATTGATTCTCTCGCTGCCTGCTCTCCGCGCTGAGGAAAACCTCCAGCTCCCATACCCTTGGTGGATTTCTCGCCGAGCAGAACTCGCCTGTCTGCTTTCACAATGCTCAGGTGCGTTGCATCTGTGTTAGCGGCGATGAGCCTCGCTCCAGAAACACCGCCCTTCCTCTCCTTGACCCAGGAAACAATGTTGCAACCTGCACCGCCGACTCCTATGACCGCTACCTGCGGCCTAGCAGCTCGCATTATTGCCTCGATCTTCTCTGATTCCATCATTTCGTCCATCTTGGACTGCGCATCAATTTCGTAAGCCAAACTATGATCAAGCACAAGTCGTGTTGCATTGATTATAGGATTTGTGAAGCAGAAAGAAGAAACATTAACATGAATTGTGATTTGAGTAACTGCGATTCGTATTTCAGATCTACACGAACTATGTCATCGTCGTCAGAAACTATTGACCTCTTTGGCGAATTCGATCCTAGGGCGTTCCCCTTGAAACCGAGTATGGAACTGGCCTAATCTATAGCGTTTCGCGAGATGCAGAGGATTCGTCCAATAAACTAGCGTGTCCGGGATGCGTTCTACAATCATGCGTGAGAAAAAACGAGGTCATGGTCGGAAAGTGTTCAAGATGTGAGAGAGAAACTGTTCTGGGGCCAAGCGCATTTTATTCCGTAGAATGAATACCAAGAAAACCCGAGGCGCGAAACGCTATGTGGTTGTATGCGCTAGGGAAAGGTTCGAGTTTGACAAGGATCGCGCGCAGCAAACTGAGAGTAGCAAAGCTTAGAAGAGCAATTTCATCACAACCCTTACACCTAGAATTGAGCCACAAAGCCTTGAAATTCAGGCGAATTAACCTGGCCGTCATAAGTTCATAAACTTCTGTTAGTCAAAAGGAATTTCTTCATGGATAGATGCGAGCAGAACCTCCTCGTTCGGTAGTATTTCGCAAGGATGAATTTCAGATTT
>JBOGRL010000010.1:0-1717 GCA_050749505.1 Nitrososphaerales archaeon | reverse complement strand
GCCATGTACCGTGCAACCCGCCCGGCGGCAATCCATATCTGTTTGGTAATGGGTGCGATCCAAATGCTACGGCTGCCTCATTTCAGGAGATGCAAAATGTTTCAGGATACGCGATGATTATCGGGTTGATTATTCTCCCCGCCGGACTGTTCAAGGACGGGCTACCGTCTCCTGGTTCTGGGGCAAAGATATTCATCGGAATGATACTGATTCTGCTGTTAGCGGGCGTGTTTACGGCGGCGCTGGTAGCAACTCCAACGTCAAGTAGTAAGGGAGGTACACTGACTCCAGATGGGTACCTCTCGATTCTCTCTGGCTCTGGATCTAATCCGAGTGTTTTGGTCACATTCTTTCCTCAAAACGTCACGTTGATCATAGGCCATAACAACACAGTAGAGTGGACCAACAACGATACGACGACCCATACAATTACCTCCGTGACAATTCCTTCGGGCGCGGCTTCATTCAACGACTTCATCAGTCCAGGGGGGAAGTACACTTATGACTTCACCATGCCAGGAACGTATTATTACGTGTGCACGCTCCATGCTTGGATGAAGGGCTGGATCACTGTCAAAAGCTAGTGATCCTTCTGCCACTACTAGTGTGAGCGAGTATCATCTGCGCTCATCAAACGCCCCTGACTCATGGACAAAACCGGGGGGCGATGCCTCGCGCGAAATAACTATGATTGCTTGAGCCCCGAATACATTTTCTTGAGCCGAAGATAACCTTCTGACTCGTAAATGCAGTGATCTCTGCTTATCTTCAAGTAAAAGAGAGATTCCCTTTCGCCTTGCCTCGCAAACTTCCTGTTCAACAGGTTTGACTTGAGTCTGACGTAATTTCCCGCCGTATAATAAAGAAAGGTGTTTGCAATTTTTGACGCAATTGAGGGTTCGGGATTCTCCTCTTTTGGTTGCGTTTCTTGATTCGCCACTGAAACTCTCGCGGTGTACATCTTCGGAAAATAGCTGGACATCCACCCGCTTCTTCTTAGAATTTCGACATAATGCGGTTCCCCTTTAATCACTCGAGCGGCTATGGCGTCTCTCGCAAACAGGGCGTCCTGTGGAGTTGAAAATTGCTTTGTTGCGTATTTCTCATCCACAATGCAACTCATGCAAAGCCAGGGGGCGTTTTTCTCTGCCAGTCTGAAAAGCCGCGCAAGCAGCAATGACTTTACGAGGCTGATCCACATCGAACCGGTGTTCGTGACAAAGAAAAAGTCAAGGTCATCCTCTCTTGAAACTGAGAGGTATGATGTAGACCCACTGATGGCAGCTACTTTTAGCCACTTATCGTGGAGTAGCAAAGCAACAAATCTTCTGGCGTAGGATATATTCGAACTCGCACGGGCTAGCCTTTCCAGATTCTCAGTCTGAACATCCAGTTCTTCATCGCGATTGGCCTGGAAATTCCTACTAACCATCACGCCCGAGGATATGCTGTATTTCTTGTCGAGTTCGCAGCTTGACCAAGCGCTTTTGAGTTCATCTTTAGTCATGTCGAGTGAGTTTAACACAATTATGTCGTTGAGCGAAAGTACGACGCCGTTTGCCTTCGCGATACTCCAGAATATTTTGATGCGTGAAATTGTACTCTTTGAAAGAAAGGATGAATGCGCTGCTTCTAGTTGCTCAATTGCCATATCTCTTCCACACTCCGTGCTTTTCGCCGGACGAAAAAAGTATATCCTTTAGAGCAAGCGCGGCAG
>JBOGRL010000009.1:0-3375 GCA_050749505.1 Nitrososphaerales archaeon | reverse complement strand
ACTCACCAGACAGCAAGGACAAGCGGAAGAAGAAAACAAACGAGAATTACGAACACGTTTCAGAAGAAATTTCACGATCATGGTGCCTTGCTGCAGAGTTTTCATGAGGAAGAACTGTTCCTGCTCGATACATCAGCAATCATGATTCCGGTTTCCAATACGTCTTTTGGCGGGACTCGCGTACCCTTGGTTTCTGGTGCTAAAGTACAGTCCAAGCGAGTGACAAGATCTTCTTTTTGAGTAATCACAAGTAGAATCGACATCCTTTTTGCATTATCGATTTGGGCCTCCTTACTTGGGACATTCCCGCGATCAGGCGCAATTTGTTAATATGTGATTCTTTGACGTTGCAACCGTGCCAGAAAGCAACCGAACCATAGTCGAACTGAACGTAGTCGGCAAAGACAAGAAGGGCATCGTGGCAGCTTTCACGAATCTCATTTTCAAAAGTGGCGGCAATATAGAAGCTGTGAATCAAAATGTTGTGAGGAGTTTGTTTGGGATGCAGCTTGAGGCATCCTTTGGGCAAGGCGTGAGCGAAAAAGACCTCACCAGAGAATTCAAGCGGCTGGGAAAGGAGCTCGACATGGATGTAGGAGTACACTATCAAGAAACTGGCAGAAGGCTCAACCTGGCAATCCTCGTGACAAAGGAAGCGCGCTGCCCCGAGATGATTCTGAATGCTGTGAGCGGCGGCAAGTTGAAGGCAAACGTTGCAGTCGTTATCGGAAGCGAAGACACACTTCGAGAGCTTGCATTAGAGCACGAAAAGCCGTTTCACTCGCTAAGCTCTACCGATCAGATGAAGAGAGAAACCAAGATACTTTCGATATTGGAGGAGTACAACGTTGACTTTATCGCGCTAGCACGCTACATGAGGATACTAAGCCCAAACTTTGTCTGGCGGTATCCTAACAAGATAATCAATGTCCATCCGTCCATTCTGCCTGCATTTCCCGGAGCTTATGCTTACGAACAAGCATATGAAAAGGGAGCTAGAATCATGGGATGCACTGCCCATTTTGTCACAATGGATCTTGACGAAGGCCCGATAATATGGCAAGAGTCGTTCAGAGTCAGGCCCGACGAATCGCTCCAAAGTATCAGAGCAAGAGGACAGGAACTCGAGGCTAAATCACTCGTAAAGGCACTCCAATTGTACTCTCAGAGCAAACTCGAAGTGCGATTGGGCAAAGTGTACTTTAGAAAGTAAAGAGCGACTTGGAATGAATAGAAATTTTTAGAGCAACCCACGCTAAGCGAGAAGGCAAAGTATAGACGTATCTTGCATCACATAGAACTTCAAAGCTTTATTTCAGAAAAGGATTATTGGTGACAATCCGCAAGCGAAGGCCTTGGATTTATGTGCGCCTGCGGGCATTTTGTTTACTGTTCCTTTTTTGTCGGCCTGAAGAAGTCTTTCTTTTTGGACTGAGCCGTTTCCTACTCTGCCCAGTCATAGAAGATCCCTTCTCTTCTTCGATCTTTTCCTTTGCGGATTCAGGAGGAGGGAGATCTTCCGCGTTTATGTCGTGGAACACAACTTCATACTCTGACAAGACCGGTTCAGTATCAAGAAAATTGCGCACTGCTTCCACGTTGGTGCTGTAGGAGCCTGATTTTTGATACTCGTCTGCGTCCTCTTTTGTGTTCCAGAGTGTAATTGAAACAAATTCTCTTTCATTTGTAGGAGACCTCATTAGATAATGCCTCCTCGCCCCCTTTTGCTTCTTGACACTCGGTGCGATCGTCCTCCTTACGGCAGAAAGAAAATCCTCAATATTTTCACCCTTCACGGCAAGCGTGATACTCCTTGCATATCTCACAAAATTTGGACTGCTTTCTGTGTCTGACATCCTACCAATACTCCGCTATTAGAGACAAGACAAGATAATTATTTGACCATGATAAAAGGAATTGAGCAGATTTGTGAAGGAAATTATCAATTCTCCTTCCTTTGGCGACTTTATGGAAAGAAACAAAAGACCCATCCCAATCCATGCAACTGGTTCGGGCGAACTGCCGTCTCCAATTGAGCCTGCTATTAATAAAACTTCGAAATCGATTTCATTGGTTATATCCAACGATCATTCCGCCATGTAATTTGTCTAGAACAATTTGCGCAAAAGACGACATTAGTAGAACTTTTTGAGGGGAAGTAGTCGCTTTCCTCCACTCCTACTTTATACTGATACGAACTGCGCGCAAGAATAACCGAGGCATCTAGTCTCAAAGGATTTGACCCACGGTAGCTTTTCTTTCAACTCCAACTGCTTCACATGAGTCTCAACCGGGAACTTGGTACCGAGAGTTACCGAGTATTCAATATCTCATGAGAGTGAGAGTCATCTTGAAGCATCAGTCCTCTTTTCCGAAAATTGAGTAGGCTCTCATGGATTGAAACATTATTGCTGATGTCATTCCATCTTGAGATAGATCAGCTATTCACGCAGGAAGTGGATCAGTCAATTAGCTTGAGGCCGCAACTTTCTTTCCGCTGGTCCCATTGAGAGGAGCCTTTCTAACAGATTCGAATAGATCTGTCTTCGCCCTCAAATACTCCACAAAGAAAATCGAGCTTTTCAGAATAGCGATAAATCTCCGCTGCCATCAAGTTCTCTGAAATTTTGATTACTCTGATGGCGGTTGAATTGAGAAAAGTGATTCTTGGAATCAAGACATGGCTCCCATAGCTGTCCCAGCCACTTGAAGAGGAGTAGCTTTCACGTTTTTTGGCAAAAGCAAACGAGCTGATTCTACTACCGTAGGCTCCTGCACTTCCAAGGCGTGCGGAATTTATTACCCTATCGTAAATGCTAACGCAATGAAGTACAAACTGCGATTCCGTTAGCCCGGCGGGTATCTCGGGGTCGAGGGTTGTGCATTCCCAGCCTAGATTTGGTGTACTGACCACCGTTGTGATCTTTTCGATGCGACTCTAATGAAGTGGGCAGCAGATTGCACTATACATGTTGGAAATTCAGTATTTCTCTATAGATTATCGTTGATATCTCAGATCGAATATTCTATTCGAAATCTAGTTATCAATTGAATAAAGTAGAACACTAGATTATTCTATAAGAAAAAAGTTGTACAGTGCTTTCAAAAATGTATGATTAAACCGGACTCCTATGTATGGTGGGTCGTTTGCGACATGCAACTAGCCGAATTTGAAGTCAGGTATCCGAGCGTCCTTGAGACACAACGTTCCTCTCAGAGCTTGAGCGCGCACTTTCCTACGATTAGCTCGTCTCAATTTGACACACTGTTCTCTCAAAGGAGGCGACGCGTGGTAAGGTCGCAGAAACTCATCCTCGTTGCCATTCTCGAGGCCTGCAGATCTCCGACCGTCCAGCACTGGATAATGGTGAAAGC
>JBOGRL010000008.1:0-4053 GCA_050749505.1 Nitrososphaerales archaeon | reverse complement strand
CTCGTGATCTACACGCCGCAAGGCGCCGCCGCTCCAGCAAATGTCGCGCAGACAGTTGCCCGTTCCGCAGCCGGCGCACAAAAGCCCGTCCTGACAGTCTGGATGGGCGAAGATAGGGTTAGGGAAGCAAGGAGATTTTCTCCGTCCCACATCCCAACTTACCCCACGCCAGAGGAGGCAGTCAGGAGATACATGTACATGTATGCGTATCATAGGCGAAACCTTGACCTTCTCTACAAAACGCCATAACAACTTCAAGTCGAAACCGCTTCGGCGAGCACCACCTTACTCAAGAAAATGATCGGTAGTGCGCTTAAGCAGGGCAGAAATATTCTCAGCCAGCAGGACGCAGATAAATTCCTGGATTCTTACGGCATACCAAGGACAAAGACGTCACTCGAAAGATCAGCTGAAGAAGGGTGCTCGGTGGCTTCCGAGATTGGTTACCCAATTGTCAGGAAGATCTCTTCCCCCCGATATTGTTCACAAGACAGACGCGGGCGGCGTAATGACTAACCTCAATTCTGCCGAGGAGATAAAGCAAGCCCATCATACAATTTTGAGTCAGATCAAGAAAGCCAAGCCGGATGCAAAGATCGATGGCGTCTACGTTCAGAAGATGCAGAAAGACATCGACTATGAGCTCATTCTGGGCTCAAAGAAAGACAAAGACTTTGGAGCAGTCATCCTTTTCGGACTCGGAGGAATAGGTGTCGAGCTCTTCAAGGACTTTGCGATCGGCCTCCCGCCTTTGAACCAGGTTCTGGCCGAGAGGATAATCGAGGAAACTCGAATCTACAAGGCACTTTCTCAGGAGCTCAGGCGCAAGCCCCCAAATCAACTTGAAGTCTATTGAAGAAGTGATGGTTCGCTTCTCTAATATGCTAATTGATTTTCCTGAAATTGCTGAGATAGATCTGAACCCTCTTGCGGTGTTCCGGGCGGCGGGGTCGAATCTTTTGACGCAAGAATAATCCTTTACACAAGCTTTGCACCAAATGAAAAGAAAGAACAATATCGTCACTTCGTGACCACGCCCTACCGCAGAAAGTATGTGACGCGGTGGACCATGGAGGATGGAACAGCGGTGGCAATTAGGCCTATCAGGCCCGAGGACGAGACCGAGGAGCTAGAATTCGTGAGACACTTATCTCCTGAGACTAGTCGCTTTCGATTCTTTCATACTATCAAAGACATGCCTCATGAAACTCTTGTCCGCTACTGCAATATTGACTACGACGGAGAGATCGCCTTGGTTGCAGAACTAGATGGGAATGCTAGTGGTGCGACTCAAGAAAAGAGGAAGATCCTCGGCGTTGGTCGTTTGATTCCGGAAGTAAACAGAAAAAGAAGGAGAATTCTCCACAGTTGTCTCAGACGACTTCCAGAATAAGGGACTTGCTGCAAAACTGACTAAAATGCTGATCGAGTTTGCTAGTGACAAGCAGCTCGAAAGAGTCTACGGGTTAATACTTCCAGATAACTACAGGATGATAAAATTCTGTGAAGAGCTCGGATTCAACACCAGGAGAGAAGGAGAGTTAGTGATCGCCGAGATGAAATTTGAACTGACGTGAGCTGCCTAGGTCTCGGATAACGTAAGCGAGGGGCGTCGCTGGAAAGTGCAAGCCATAATCGCATCCGAAAAGCGGGAGCAACTCCTTCTACTCTTCGCATGGTCATCTATTGCTTTGACCCGAACTTTTTGGAAAAGAGCCCCCAAATCGACTCGACGAGTTATCTATCACGACGGAGGTATCCCTTCTTTCTCCCCGCGCATCATCCATTCAAATGAGTGTGAAACGAAATAAACCTCGTACAGCGAGATGTGACGATCATCCGGAATGTTCATGAGGTATTCATGAACTCTCTGGGCCGCGTTTCTCCCGGAACCCATGGCCTTTACCACGAGCGTTTCCCCAGTTGCTACGTCGCCAGCTGCAAACACACCCGTCATCGAAGTTTTGAAGTGATCGTCCACGGCTACGGAATCTTTCTTTCCCATCTTTAACCCGGCCTGTTTTTGGAGAAAAGAGTATGGGCCTCTTCCTACCGCAAGGAAAACAGCGGAAGACTTCATTTCAAATTCCTTGCCCGGCATCGGTTCAGGACCCCTCCTCCCCGTTTTATCTGGCTCTCCCAAATGCATCGTATCCATCGTCGTCGAGACAAGTCTTCCGTCTTCGTCCCCGTTGAACTTCTTCGGGTTGGCTAGGTACTTGAACTCGATTCCTTCCTCCTTTGCTTCATCTACCATAATCGGGTCCGAAGGCGCTTCATTCTGTGTGCGCCTGTAAACTATGGTAACATTTCCGCCTCCTGACAATCTCTTTGCAACCCTCGCATCATCGAGCGCAGTGTCCCCTGCTCCAATCACGAGGATATCCTTACCCAGCTCGTATTTTGGATGCTTCAGAAATTCTTCGACACCGTTCACAAACACGCCTTCTAGGAATCCATAGCCATCGTAGACGCCTTTGAGATCTATACCGGGCGTATTGAGCTTGTTCACGTCTTTTGAGCCTGTAGCAATCAGTATAGCATCCGAGCCGTCGGAGAGGAGATCTGTCAGCATCCTGTCTCTGCCTACCTTCACCCCTGTTCTGATTTCAACACCCTCTCCCTTGATTCTCTCTATTTCGTAATCCAAAACATCCTTGGGCAGGTGATAATCAGGAATTCCGTACCAGGCGGTTCCACCGGTGTGCGGCAGTTCCTCGTAAATTGTGACGCCGTGGCCGTATCTTCGAAATAGCGCAGCAGCCGCGAGACCAGCTGGCCCGGCTCCAACGATTGAAACGTGCTTCCCTGTTCCCGGCGCGTGAACAGGATCAGGTTGTCTGTTTGATTCATCGTTTTTCTCCCAGTCTGAGCAAAACCTCTGTATCATGCCAATAGATATCGCTTGACCTGCCCATCTCATCACGCAGGCGTTTTCGCACAAGCTCTGAAGCTGCGGACAGCACCTGGCAGTGACCCCGAGGAGCGCGTTCGTGTCCCGTATTCTGTTGTAGGCGGTCTTGATGTCGTTTCTCGAGACCGCTTCGCACATTCCCCTCACGTCCATCTGAACGGGACACGCATCTTGACACACAGGCGTTCCGCACAAAAGGCACCTTTTTGCTTCCTGGATGACCTCAAGCCTAGTGTAGCGAATCTGGACTTCCGAAAAATCTTTCTTTCTTTCGTCCGGGTCAGTTTTTAGAAACGGGTAGGCTCGTACGCGATCAGGCGTGACTTGCGCGCACATCTCTTTAGTTCCACGCTCCTTCCAATTTTTTGCTCAAATTCGAAAATTATCAGCGTGTAGTGTAAATTAGATATGTTGAGGCGGCTAGCTGCAAGCCAATATCAGAGAGCTCATCACCATATAGCTTAAGATGGAATCCTTCAGCACCTAATCCACTGATTTCTCCTACCGCCATTCCTCTGTACCTTTTCATCTGGTGCTTTGTCTCCTCGTCCACATGGTCAACATGCGAGAACGGGAAATTAATCAGTCTAGAGATGTACTTAGAGCCTGATATGCAATCCCTTGGCGAGGCCCCCTCGGGTACGGCCTCTCCAATGGAATAGAAGTTATTGTTGTGGGAAAATATGTGATCTTTTATCTTGAGACATAACGCCTCTGGTTGAAGCAGAGTCATTCCAGTCTGCTGGACCTCTACCGGCTTGTTGTCGTTGCTGCTGCTAGTTCTGTAGCAAGCCATTGAGAAGGGGCGCATCTCGCCATCTACCTTGATGCTCAGAGTCCAGCTTAGGTTCTCACCTCCATTACCTCTTTCTTGTAAAGCGAAAATGCCATTGCCGATTTTTTGAAAGCTAGCCATTTCTCTTTGGTTTTCAAGAATTTTTGCAGAATTTGGCTCTGAGTGAACGACGACGTACTCCTCAGTCATTTGAAGACCAAAGACCTCGCTTGATTTTTCATTGCGTGCCGTATATTCCTTGCTGTTTTTAGCACTTGTACCCGAAGTAGTGCAAACACCTTTGGAAATAGCCCGCTGCTAAGCATGACACGATTGAATACGTTTGTGAAGCCTGTCGCAGGAA
>JBOGRL010000007.1:0-1952 GCA_050749505.1 Nitrososphaerales archaeon | reverse complement strand
GTGATGGGGCGCGCCTGACCTCATATCCCCAATATGTTCCTTCTGGTTTCTGAGCCAGTTCTACGCTCAAAGGAGTCAGTGACCGTACCCTAATCGTGACTCTTTGGCCTTCCTGTCCCCTTGATTCGTACTTTGCGAATTCCTTTGCTCCGATATCTGCGACTAGCTCCCCGTTTTGCATAAAAATAACGGCGTCTCTAATTTCATCGATTTTGGGTTGCGCTTCCTTTAGGTGATGCGGAGTACGCAACGGCGCGAGAAGTCCTACAAACTCGAGTTGCTTTCTCTTGCCCAAGAGGCTTCTTCTAAGATATTGCGGAGTCTCAGCATACTGAAAGATCATCTTGGCGGTTTCGTAATCGGTATCGTAGTTTCTCAAACCGTCTCTGTAGATGTAAATTCGCTCCACACCAAAAATTGCAGCAGATCTCGCAATCTCGCCCACTTTCACCGTCTTTTCCCTTAGAGAATCATCGTCCAAGAACATCGAATCCGGGATTGCGATTGATATCAACTGCTCTTCTCCCCCTGTTTACTGATATAGTCGACACTAAAGCTTAAAGAAATAGTCCTTAACAGTATTGTGCGTTCGAGGGGTTTTCCTGAGTTGAGCGAGGCTTCTGATTCTGGAGCGGGTAGTCCCTCCGAGGATTCCGACCTGAAGATGATCAACGCTCGCCGGATGCTCGAACTTCGCAAAAGAATGAATTCCAGCTTAACCAAAAAGGCTCAGGAACAACAAAATCCTCCCCGGTCAAAATCTCCTTCAGATCGTGAAATCCTCCTAAAAGCATTATTTGATAGGGGGGATGAAGTTTTGAAAGCAGCAGAAGCCTCTTATCCTAAGGAGAGTGCTATTTTGATAGCTCAGATTGCAATAGCTATCAAGCAGGGAAAAATCTCCACTATCAGCGGCGGAGAACTGTTGCAGTTTTTTAGGTCGATTGGGATGAGAGTCAGCGTCAACACGTCTATCTCTGTGCAGGAACACGGCAAGTTCGTCAGCCTTGGGGACAAGTTGAAAAGGCAGTACTAGTCTCTTTGCTGCACTATTCTCACTTTTTTAGCTTCTTCCAAAACTTCGCTTCTTGACAAAATCGCTTTTTCAATTCCTACATTTCTTACCGATAATGAAGCAGCCGAAACGGAGAACAGCAATGCATCCTCGAGATCGTCCGTCTCCAAGTTGCGCGCAATGAAGGAAGACAGCATAATGTCACCTGCGCCCGTGGTGTCCTTGACCGTGGTTTGAAGAGGTTTGGCTTCTAAGCGGATTCTGCCATCTTCGTAGAGTTCGACATTCCCTGACCCCGCGGTAACGAGAAGTATAGTTGCAACTTTGGATAGCTTTCTGATTGAGGTTTCTTTGTCACGAACGCCAGTCAGTGCAAATAGCTCTTCGGAATCGGTCTTTAGGACGTCGATCCCTGACAGAGAAGAAATATCCAATCCAGGTTTCATTGTCACTTTTCCTGTATGTTTGTTGAATTTTCTAACGAATCCCTGAGAATCCAAGTAGACGTGATCAAATTCTTCCACGATGCGTTCGAGCAAAGAAAAAGTAATCTCGCCGGCAATAGAGTTGACTATTAGAAGACGTGAACGACCTGAGAACATGTCTATGGCTCGGATGAAATCTTTCATTTGGAGATTCCTACATTTTGAAACAAGCCAGAGCTGCCTCTCGTTTTCTCGTGCTCTATCGATCGTGTATCGAGTGGTCTTGCAATCTTGGGCTCGCCACCTTTCCACATCGATTTCTGCATTCGAAAGCAAGAATCGAGCGTATTCCTTAGGAAAATCCTTGCCTATCTTCGTTATTATTTCTGACTTGTATCCGAGGCTTTTGAGGCAGATCGTTGAATAACAAAGAGCACCTCCAAGTGATTCGCGCGGAGCCGAGTACCTTGAGTCGATTATTTGATCTATGGCCACATGACCCGCAACAAATA
>JBOGRL010000006.1:0-2929 GCA_050749505.1 Nitrososphaerales archaeon | reverse complement strand
TCTTTTTTGTCCGGGAAATAGCAGCGCGAGCTTTCGGACCCGGCGGCTCTGTCTTCATGTTGATTGCTCCCAAGAGTTTATCCTCTCCAAGAAAGTCCTCCCACTCCCGCTGATTATCAATGTTGCTAGGAACGGGAGGAAATCAAACCCCCAATCAGGATATATACAGAAAGACTACCCCACTGTTCAGGGTCCTTGATCTCTGATGCGGCAGCATAACTTCACGCCCAAACCCGAATGGCTCAAAGTCAGTCATCCCTCGGGAGAAAACTACAAGCGGTTGAAGCTGCTTTCAGGGGAGATGGGCCTGCACACCGTGTGCGAGGAAGCGAGGTGCCCGAACATAGCCGAATGCTGGGGTGGAGGGACTGCTACTTTCATGCTGCTCGGGGATATCTGCACAAGGGGATGCCGATTCTGCGCGGTGAAAAGCGGCAGCCCGAACAAGATGGTTGACGAGATGGAGCCCGTCAAGATTGCAATAGCTCTTGAAAAGATGGGACTTTCCTATGTTGTTTTGACTTCCGTAGACAGAGATGATCTTCCAGACGGCGGAGCGGCTCACTTTGCAGCAACAATCACAGAAACAAGGAAGAGAAACCCGGGAATGTTGGTCGAAGTATTGACGCCAGATTTTGGGGGTGACCTGGCCTCCGTCAGGAAAATAATCGAAGCGCAGCCTGACGTATTCGCTCACAACATCGAGACTGTCAGGCGATTGCAAGCAAGAGCAAGAGATCCGCGCGCAACTTACGACAAGTCACTCGGAGTGCTTGCGGCCGTGAAAGGATTCGACTCTTCAATTTACACAAAATCCTCGATGATGCTCGGACTGGGCGAGTGTTTTGACGAAGTCGTCGAGACCATGAAGGACTTGAGGAGAAACAGCGTGGATATCCTCGTATTGGGGCAGTACTTGAGGCCTTCCATTAGGCATATCGAGGTCAAAGAGTTCATTCAACCCTCGATGTTTGAAAAGTATAGGAATGTCGGCGAGTCGCTGGGATTCAAGTTTGTGGCATCCGGCCCATTGGTCAGGACTTCATACCGCGCGGGCGAGTATTTCATACAGAATTTGATAAGAAAAGAGCGCCCGAGAAAGTAGAAGAATAAAGAAAATGAAATCAGAAGCAAAACAAGAGAAAGTTATTGACGAGATAGTAGAGGGTTTATATAAGATCAGGGTGCCCATTCCTTTTCGCGGATTAGGGCATGTATTTGTGTACTTGGCTCGGGATGATGATCAAAACCTTTTGGTCGACACTGGCTGGAATGACGAAAATTCCTACAACGCCATAAAATCAGGTTTCGGTGAGCTCGGATTTGAATCCCGAAATTTACAAAATATCCTAATTTCACACGCGCATCCTGACCACTTTGGGCTCGCTGGCAGATTGAAGAAGGAAGCGCCAAAAGCAAAGCTCTTGATGTCTCAAGCCGACGCGCAGCGCGTCCTAAGTTCGGCCGCAGAGCCAAAGGTTCTCGTCGGAGAAATGGAATCTTTTGTCAGGATGCATGGGACGCCAGAAGAGGAAAACGGGCTGATGCTGGAGGCCTCTGTACAGATGGCGCAGCGCTTTGTCGATATACCAAGGCCGGACGCGATGCTCAAGGGCATGGAAACCATCAAAGTAGGTAACCTGCTGGAGTTCAAAGTCATCCTAACACCGGGGCACACTAGGGGAAATCTGTGTCTTTACGAGACTCGGGGCTCAGGCTTGTTTTTTTCAGGAGACCACGTTCTTCCCACTATCACCCCAAACATCTCCCTGTCGCCTCTTTATCCTGGTGATCCTCTGGGAGATTATTTGCGGTCACTAGAATTCGTGAAAAAATTAAGCACGCGCAAGGTTCTTCCCAGCCACGAGTTTGTCTTCGAAAACCTTCCCAGGAGAGTGGATGAGATAGGGAGACACCACGAAGAAAGGCTCGCTGATGTCTTGAACGCGCTTGGACACGGGGAGATGAAGACTGGCTACGAGGTTTCGACTGAGCTACACTGGCACAGTGGGCATTGGAGCATGCTCTCGCCATGGGAGAAGAGGAGCGCGCTTACAGAGACGCTGGCGCACCTTGAGTACTTGAAGCGAAAAAACCAGATATTTGAGTTTCAAGAGGGCCCCGGAGAGACAAAGAGGGTCTTTTACTCTAGAATGTCCTGAAAGTAGTCTTCTGGCCGCTTCCCACGTACAAGATGGGTTTGTACTCGTCAAATTTCCAGTATTCGTCGAAATCGAGAATAGCCATCGCGCCTAGCACTTTTCCCAAATACAGATTGTGATCTCCAATTTTCAACGTCTTCTCCTTTTTGCAGACTAGATAGGCTACCGAATCTTCAAGTACGGGCGCCTCAAAGATTACCCTGTAGCGGATGTTATTTGATCTCAATTTATCGTTGTGTTTTTTCACCTTGGAAGAAGATGATAATTTTCTGATCAAATCCCTTTTTTTATAATCTAGCCAGTTTAGAGAAAACTGTTCTGCCCTTTTCATTATGCGATCTGTCCGCAACCCGATCCGTATTGACACACCTAGCTTTGCAGGTTCTTCGGAGACGGGAATGATGCTGGTGACGGGCATCGCGGTTGTAGTTTCAGCGTCTGATTTCGCGGCAAGTACAGCCGGGACCTGAGGGTATAGCAGCCTGTATGCGAATTCTTGTCTTAGCGCAAGACGCGGAATCTTTCTTGAGCTTTTTCTAACTCTGGCCGCTCCCAATTAGAATTTTCCCGGCCCCAAGTACATTTTTTACGTCATCATGTTTCATGCTTATCGGCTGCAGTATAGGAAGTTCAAGCCCGGCTTTTTTATAATCAACTATCCTTTCAACGACCTCTTCCCTTGTTCCTACGAGCGAAAAAGATTCCAGCATTTCGTCGTCAATATTTGAAGATGCGTCCAAAAGATTTCCCTTGAAATAGTTCTCAGC
>JBOGRL010000005.1:0-9229 GCA_050749505.1 Nitrososphaerales archaeon | reverse complement strand
GCTTTATCGCCTGGATCATCGTGTCTGAAGCCTCGTCTCGCACAACGATGACAGCGCCGTCAAAATCATGGATTTTGAATTTATCGAAAAGGTACTTCATGAAGCGCAGGATCCCGCCAACGCTGTTGTACAAAGTCAGCGTAGTAATCGAGTCCAAGACGAGCCACTTTTCTCCTTTTGGCCTGGAGGACGAAACCGCTTCGGACACTTTGAGCGCGACTTCTGAGAGATCTGATGGAGAAGACACGTAGTATATGTTTTTGTTTGTTTTTGCTTCAAGCTCCTGTATATCTTTTTCTTCTTCACTTGAATATCTAGACATGCAGTCTACGACCACAAGGTCTCCCTGCTCGATTCGCTCGCGAAAGTCAGTGGAATCGGATTTTCTCAAAAACTCCGCGACGGGCATGCTGGAAAGAAGTAGGAATGCTACGCTTTTCTCTGACAGTATTTTTCTCAGTACTGTCGCAAGGGCTCTCGTCAGGTCTGCGTCTTTCGAAACAGCGAGCAAGGAGATATCCTTGGACGAAAGAGAAATTCTGCTCGGCATGATTGTCCTATCTCACTTCTTCCGATTTTGTGATCATCGTAACAATCTTATCTAGCACATTCTGAACGTCCCTTGGGTCAAGTTCGCATGGCTCGCCGGGCTTGACTTGAGCCAGGTTCTTCGCGCGCATTGGTATTACGGGGATCTTCCGAGGAGCACCGAGAAGATGCCTGATCGCCTGCAGACTTATTGCCCCGTTCAGATTTACCTTGTTCGCGACTATGACGTATGGAACGCGTTCTGCCTTGATCAATCTGAATTGCTCTCTGACTCTGCTCAAGCCGCGTACGTCGGTTGCGCTAACCATAATGATGATTCCGACAGCATGACCTCCGAGCTTTTCAAGCAAAGGATCAAACCTTGATTGACCCGGCGTCCCGAAAAGATCTATTGCAAACCCACCGTGCTCAGCGTGCGCATAGTCTAGAGCAACTGTCGTCCCTAACCTGTCTGCGCTCACTGCTTCTCGCCCAGCGCTGTGGATGAAAGAAGTCTTGCCAGCGTGGAAAGGCCCAGTCACAGCAATTTTCGGAAGGTATATCTTCACGCCGCCAGGTCTTGTAACTTTGAAAAAAATGAGCTTTCCCGGATCGTTTGGTGCAACGGTCGAGAAAACGCGCATCGCGTACACCGGCTTTTCTGAAGTTGCCTTGAGCTCGACGATGATGTTGAAGCACTTGCTGATTCTATCCAGCAATTGGCAGTCGTAGAGCCACTCAGTGAACACAAATATCCCGATTGCATCATACTTTGCCAGGAGCTTTGTGATTCGCGGGATGGAATCCAGCACTTTTTCCGGATCATCGAAACGATCCAAGTATGCGGAAAAAGAGTCAAAAACAAAAAGCGTGGTTTGCAGAGGTTGCCTGCCAGCCAGACCTTCTTCAATTACTTTCAGAAGCTCTTGAATATCATTCGGAGATGTGAGGCTGTATTTCTCACACGATGATAGTTCTTTTGTTGATGCTTTGGATTTTGGAGAAGATGCATCAATAAACTCCAATTGCGATTTATCAGCAGCTTTGTTGTCAAACCCAAACTCCTTCATCGCCTGGAGAATTTGTCTTGGTTTTTTGGTCGTGGTGAGGAATAAGCCTCGATCCTTTTGCAAGAGCCTGTTGTAAAGCGTCTGGAGAGCCAAAGCTGAAGACTCTACTTCGACTTCAGACCAGTAAGCGGTAGTAGATCCCAGCTTGAGCCCGCCCCCCAGAAACTCATCAAGAAGTGGGATCTCTGTCCTGATGATTTCTTGAGGCATTTTTATTTCGTTTGAAACTCCCTTCAGAGCAGCTTCCGCAGCTCTTCTGCGGTACGGAACAATTCCAGTCGAATCAACCCGAGGTTTGCCTTCGAGTTGAAGAGCGCTACCAGAATTCGGACCGGATCAAGAGAGTACGCCATGATGACATGTTCATTTGATTCCGCGCTAACGATTAGGCAGTTTCCCTTTTTCAACTCGTTTACCGACGTTTCGCCAGCGGCGTGCATCGCAGCTGACATTGCGCTGAAAACACCCGCGTCAACATCTCTGGGGAGTCGAGACGCTGCCAAGAGCCCGTCCTTGGTCACTATTGCAACTCCCTCGACATCGCCGACTTCGACGAACCTGCTCAGGACATATTCGAGCTTCATCCGCTTTGTCGCAACTTCGATCAAAAAATCCTACTACCTTTTTCCCTCAGCGGATCTGCCTTTGGCTAGCTGTGCTAGTCCTGCGTCCCGAGAGGGTCCTGCGCGGAGTAGTGGAATCAATACCTCTCGCCCAGCTGAAATCGATCCCGAGCTCCTTTGCCTTATCAACCGAGGCTATCAAAAGTCTGATCTGAATTTTCAACAACTCGATATCGGCGACAGAGATCTTGACGTCACCAATTATTACGACCCCTTTGTCGAGTATTCTATCCAAAAGTTCGAGTAGGTTTGCCACAGGCCTTTGCTCGATCTGCGGCCTTTCGGGTAACCTGAACCTGTTGCCTGACACATTATCACTCTATTTTTGTAGATTGCGTGATGGTGTACTTGTCTATTCCTCTTCCGCTATGGCGTGAAGCAAATCCGCGGAGGCGGCATATGTCTTCTCTTCGTTTTCGGCGAAAATCTCTTGCAGGCCGCGTCCTTTTACGTTACGATTGTGATTGCAGAAAAAGGAAAACGTATTCCTCGAAAGAAACACGCTCAGGCGGTACTCAGCGGTTTTGCTACCAATCCAAGCTTTTGCATTTGACCCGCGTACTTGATGTAGCTTTCAACTCCTGAGATCACGATTCTCGCTTGAATTTCGAGCAATTCAATGCCCACTAGCGCTAGCCTGATGTACAGGTCAATAACGAGACCCTTGTCCAAGATCCTATCAATAAGATCCATGATGTTAACTACTGGCCGCTCAACTGAAATTCCCTCTACTGACAATCTGCATTCTAACCTGCGCCATTTCTTTATTCTTGGGCTAAATAAATCTACTAGAGGAAAGATATAGTATTTAACGGACAGAATGGATGAGGACAAGCGCGTTCCTTATTGCGGCCACCTTTCTATAGGCCCTGGCCCTTTCTTGCTCCTTCCGTCTTTTATCAGTAAATCTGGCAACCGATTGAATTTCCAGATATCTGAGTGTTTTTGCTGACTCTATGAGGTTGTGCCTTGCAAATTTCACGTCCAGACCAAAAAGAAGCTTGGCCTGATTCATATTTTTCTGCATCAGAATCAATCTTGACTGGCCCTCCTTCATTGTTTCAGCGCCGCGACTGATTAGTTCAATTTCAGCTCCTTCCACCCTCTCCTTGAAATTGCTACGCGCGATCGTGATTTCTCGCCTGAGCCTGCTAATTTTTTCACCTTGCCCTTTCTCTAGCTCGCGTTCTAGGAAGAATCTCCTCCCCTGGGTCTTCTCTTCTTCCTTGCTCTCCTCTGCTCCTTGCTTTTTGTCTAGATTTATCTTGGTTCTCTCTCCCTGAGCAAGATCCTGTCGCGGAACCTTGTAAAAATCATCCTTGTATTTTGTAATCAGTTCGTTTGCCTCGCTTTTGATACTCTCGTGATGCGCCTTTACTCTAGCCCATTGCCTTGAAAGATTGTAAGCTGAAACAGTCGCAGCCAGCTCAAGCCCAATCGCTCTTTCATTTACATGATCGCGGGCTGCAACGATTTGTGCTTTGAGTTGTTCCTCTGGCATGTTTTCTAACGCCTGCGCTCTTACTCTTGTCCGAGTCAGGTCGATTATTTTCCTGACTTTTTGCGAAGACTCGAACAGATATTCTCTGGTCCTTTCTCTTGCAATCGAGTTGTCCACCGCAGTGAGCGCGATGAACTGCTTCACTCTGGTCCTTGTTTCGAGGATTTTCTCTTCCATTGACGATCTTGTTTCCTTGACGGCCTTGGAAATTGCCGCTCTATACCTTTGTCTGAATTGTGCGAATTTTTTTCTTTGAAGCAGAGTCTTTTCAGATGTTGATGAATTGCTGTTGCGCCTTGCTTGCTGTAGTCTTGCTCCTCTTGGAGCCCAATGTTCTCTTGATACTGGTTCGTCGTCTTCACCGTAGGGCAAGAATGGCAGCGGAACAACTATTTCTTTCGGAATGAGACAGGTCACCCGCTCAATACTTTACCAGCCAACCGGAGCTCGTAGAAGATTCTTGTTTCAACCTTCTCCATTTCCTTCTTCGTGAGTCTGCCTTCCTCATACTCTCTCCGTAGTTTGATCAGAGCAATATTTAGCTGCCTGCGATATTCCATCCAGGTGCTTTTGTACGCAGTCTGAACGATAGCGTTGAAAATGAGTTGGAAAAACTGGACCGGTATCTCGAGCAGGTTGTCTACGAGTAAGGTCACGGTGATATCTCACTGTCCCCACCAAACCTCAAGGATATTAGCGTATTTCTTTATTCTTTCACCGTATTTATGCCGAAGAACAATCAAAGGGTGGGCATTTTCGACACAGGTACGCTCGCGTTTTCACAGCGGGCCTGGTATTCGCGACTCGCGATTTAACTTGACCTTGGGCGGAAGAGAAATATTCTCAACCCTAGTCTTTGAAATCATCCTGGGAAGTTACGAGATCCCGAATAGATTATTCAAACGGGAACCCCTCGAAATTGATCCTCTCCTTGGTCTGTTTCAGGAAGAACATTTCCTTTTCTTTCGGAGATTTTATTTCCCTCTGGTTGACATTTTCACTTGTCCCGTCGCAAAATTCGGAAACTCTGTTATCGGGATTATTTCTTCAGCAGTACTGATTGGTTTCCGTACTTTTGCTGCCACTATATATTCGAAAGTCTGAGCTCAGAAAGGATCGCGGGAAGGTCGTAGCTCTCTGCGCAAAACGTCTGACCTCTGCAACCCTTTTTGCGATCCGCACGGTAAGCGATGGATTATTGCTGAGAAGGTCTTTTTGAATCTCTCGTTATATGCGCCATCGTTCTCACAAACATGGCTCTTACCTCGGGCTCACTCTGGAAGAATCTTGCGTTAAAAGATCCAAATCCAGACAGGCTCTCGCTGCCGAGATTTCCTTGGAAGTCACCATCAGAAAAAGGAAAGACGTTCCGAAGAGTCCACCGAGTTTTTCTTTCTCTAACCTTGTTCGGCTTTCCGTTCGCTGTTAGATTCTCCAGATTCTTCTTTGTCGATTACGGGTTTTCGTTCAGGTTCATTCCGCCCTATCTCCTTTCGACCGACTGTTCTGATTGGGTTTGTGATATTACTTGATACAGAACCATAAAATTCTGTCACGCGAGATCTCAAAATACTTCCAGGACCTGTTGAGGTCTGTATTTCCGCCAATAAGTCTTCGAGTAAATCTTTTTGTCTTTCGAGTTCATTTGCAAAATCCCCGTCTGAGATTTTTCCATCTTGTTTAAGCTTTTGCAAAGCGTCCATCTCTGACACTGCTCGGGCAAACCGCACGTTCAACACCTCTGCTATCTTTTCTTCTGGGAACTTGCGCTTGACGTATCTGGACAGAAAGGCAGACTGAAAGACTATCGATGTGAAGGCGACACCCAACACCATGTTCGATATGGTATTCACGTTGTCCGAGCTTATCGTGCTCGAAGATACGATAGAGGCCGAGAGCGCTATGGAAAGTGCCCCCCTCATCCCCCCGAGCATTGCAACGTTTCTCCACACTAGAGGAATCCTGCGGTCAACTGCCTTTGCCAATCTATCAAAAATGGTCAATATCGGATAGACTGTTGCAGCCCTTGCTGCGAGTACGGCGAGATAGGCAATGACAATCAGTTCCAGAGATTGGGAGAGCTTCAGAATGTCCGTTCTGAGACCAATGAAAAGGAACGCGATCGAATTGCCTATGAAGGCTGCTATCTCCCAAAAAATTCGGATTGCCTCTCTGTTTGAAGGTTTGATCGCAGTTCTGATCGTAAAGTTTCCGAAATAGAGAGCTACCACTGAAACTGCGATCAAGCCAGAAAATCCCAGGCCCGTCGCGGCGACATAAGACCCGTACACAGCAGAGATTGTCAAGATCGTTTCAGTTAAACGATCTAAAATTACGCTGGTGAGAAGTTCAGCTATGAATGCGACCGCGAGTCCCACCGCCATGCCGCCTGCGAAAACGAAGAAAAAGTGCTCAATGGCACCCAAAAGAGGAAGTTTAGCTGACGTAATTGATGTCAAAATAATCGTAAATATCACAATGCCCGTAGCATCATTGAAAGCAGCTTCGGTGTCAAGCAATGTGGCCAATTTCGAGGGAACCCTGACCCTACGAAATAGTTCAAGCACCGTCGCGGTATCGGTTGGCGAAATGACCGCCGCAAATAGAAATGCGATGTACCATGGCAACCCAATGACAATCCATAGCAGCAGACCACCGACGATGGTGGCAAATACAACGCCTATTGTAGCAAGAACGAATGACGGTCTCAAGACCGATTTTAGATCGCTTGGGTGGACTTGCATAAGCGCTTGGAAGATCAACGGTGGTACGACAAGCCCGACGAAGAGCCCGCCGTTTTCACTCGTTCCCAGGCTTATTGTGTAGGCTCTTATTTGTGAAATTATTCCTCCAATCAAATCGCTCCCCAAGATATATCTATCAGAAAGGATGACGAGAGCGATTCCTATCAGGACTAGCGCTATGGTATATGGAAGCTTGGACCTGATGGAGACAAGTGAGGCGATTAGGATTATGGCCAAGAATCCTGTTAGGAGCAGCTCAATCGAGGGCAAACTCTAGCGGGACATGGGTTAGCCTTTCTGCCTTAATATGATTGAGGATGCGAAATTCTCAAATCTTCTTTTCTCGCGGCCTGAAAATTCCATTGACGATTTGAATGCGTTTCTCACTCGTCGCCTACGTATTCGTTCTCTTTTCTTTCTAGCTATGGGAATATATGGTTGAGGCTTCTTCGAAAACTTGCTTGATTGACTGGATAGCGCTTTCGACATAACATTGCGATGCTGTCTTTGATCCGTTTTCTCCCATCCTCAACCCCGCTTCAGGTACGGATAGAAGACGCACAATCTTGTCTGCAAGGTCGTCGGCGGAGCCAGATTTGAATGTAAATCCGTTCACTTCATTGTGAACGAGTTCCGCTACCCCTGCACCGTCGCTCACGACGCACGGTTTTGCATGCAACCATCCTTCAACCGCGGTCAAGTTGAAGCCCTCGATGTTTGAAGGCACAATCACGGCTTCAGCCATCGAGTAAAGCGCGTTGAGCTCCTCATGGTCAACGTGTCCGGTCAGCATGACGCTATTTTCGAGTTTTAGATCTCTGATCATTGCTTCAAGATGTAGTCGCCAAGTCGCGGACTTTGGATGACCAAGCCCTCCGGTTGCGCTTCCGCTGAAGCTACCGTTTCCTGCGAGCACGAGCTTCAGGTCGGGGAAGTGTTTTCTGACCTTGGAAAGTGCCTTGATTGCCACATCTTGGTTCTTCACTGGATCCATTCTCGCAACCACAAGCAGAACCCCCTCGTCCGGCCCAAGATGAAATTTCATGCGGGTAGCCTCGATCAGATTGAGAGACGGTTTACGCCAGACATTCTGATCAAGATACGGTGCTATCGCGTAGGCCTTTCCTCTGTAACCTGCATGAATCAATCCTTGAAGATCTCTCTTTGTGCTCACAACGACCGCATCGAAACCCTCGATGCTCTTCAGAACGAGCATCCTTGTTCTTTCCGAGACTTGGCTCAGGTTAAACGGGATGTGCCACTGGAATACTGCCGGCGCGGAGGCACCTATGAGATTGCCAAGGTAAAGCTGCTGGAAATCATGTATCCAGTAGAGGTCAATGTCCTTCAGCATTCCAAGCATCAGTTTCGCGCATAGCCAGTTGTATTCAACGTAAGCCTCATACTCCTCTGGTTTGAATGAGAGCCTCGCTTGCCCATGGATCTCGTTCCAGATCCCTTCCTTAAAATTCGCATAAGATGATAGCTGCTTTCTATCCAACCATACATTGTGAAGCAACGCTGAGTTGATGTCGACCTTCTCGGGAGCTCCCGGCCCGAGTGAGATCCAGTTTGGCTTGTCGATGATCCTCAGCAGGGTCATTTGCTTCACTGCGGGGTATATCATGGCTGTTACGCCGCCAGGGGTGAAATCGTAATCGATCCCCTCGACCAGCTGTTTCAGTGAAAGCGGTGAATCCAGAGATGAAGATGAACCGCCATACTTCTCGATGAGCTCTTGATAGCTGGTCTTGAACCTGACGGGCGGAGTCTGAGTGTTGATGCACAGTTTGATCGCCTTTGGCACTTTTTCTACCTTTACCTATTTCATTGAGCGCTTGTAGCAGATCTAATTAAGCAATGTTTCGTTTATTACTCCTTCTCTCTATTAGAACCTTCAGCAATTGCTCATGATCTTTCCGAATCAAGAATTCATCGACATGGAAGGTCAGCTAATCTTTGAAGGTTGGTGAAATTATCCTCTGACTGTTCTGCTCCAGTGCTTTGTAATTTCAGAAAAGTTCTCTGTTCACGGAATGTTTTTTGCCAAGGTCGTTGGTTTTGAATTCGCTTGTTCCCGCTTCCAGAGGTAATCTTCTACCAGATCAGGCACGACCATATCTATCTTGCCTTCTGGACCCTCCACGCTTGGGTATGCTCAACAATGCCAGTCAAGGCCTCCTGACTGGATCATTTGAAACGCATAATACTAGTGACATACAGATTCCCTTTTTTTTAAGCTCTTGTCCAATGGACGTTTAGAATGTTATCTTCGCCAGGACGAGCAGCCCGACGAACTCAAACGCCGAGATTATTGAGAGAAACGGAAGCGTGCCGTGCCCGAAAAGCGGAGACATTATCATGTAGGAGACAATGGTCATGATGTTTTGAGCTAGCAAAAATAGTGCAAAGATCGCCAATCCGATCGAGTATGCCGCTTGAGATACCACGGCAATCCTTCCATATATAACGAGGAGTATCACGAGCACGACCGAGTTCAAAACTGCAAAAGTTACTGCGATACTCATCATGGGTTCCAAGCTAGGTTTTCCCCATTTTTATTTCGATGTACGATGGGTCTTTAACCGTTGTTCAACATCTGTATTGATTCTTTGAAATGACAGATCTATTGAACCATTAAATAGTAATTTGGGGCGGTTTCCATTTGAGATGCCGGAAGACCCTGACCTTCGCAGACTCCTGTGGTATCTCTTAGGTGGCACAAGGGGTGGAGAAAACCGCGCGAGGATCATCCATGAGCTC
>JBOGRL010000004.1:0-3291 GCA_050749505.1 Nitrososphaerales archaeon | reverse complement strand
GACTAGTCTTTCTGAAACGGTGATGACCTTTGATGCCCAATGCTCATTTCTTACGCATCCATCTGAATCGATCATGCCTTGCAGTAAGGATCGCAAGCAAGGCATTTCATATCCAAGCATCCAACTGGGAACGTGTTTGTCATGCGCATTCATTCCGCATTGTTGGAGAAGGTCAGCCCATTGCTTCCCACCAAAATAAATGAAACCAAACTCACCATGCGACGACCATTGTATCTTGAGCCTATTGAGGCAGGCCTCAACTCGCTGCCTAGACTTGTCTGTCGTGGGGATGTACAAGAAGTTTCTATACGCTGTCAAGAGAGAATATTGTTGCTTGCCTCTGTTGGCAGGGACTGTAAATCTGTCAAGCGAATCTCTACACTTTTGGAGATACTCCTTTCTTTCATATCCCGTTACGCTCGGTGTTTTTTTAGTGCGGATATCTGAATATCTATCACCGATGTACAACCCCGCCAAATAGAAAATGTCATCCAACGCCCCTTCTATTTTGAGCGGTATGTTTTTCCCTTGCCACTGTTTTGCTCTCGAAAATCTGAATACCGATCTCCTGGCTACAACTTGAGCATCTTCATACCTTGTTTTCCATGTATGGCCCTCGGTCTCCACTAGCATCTTATGGTTGGGAGTTACTAATTGATCCACGCGCCTGCCCTTGAAAGCGATCATTCGGCCTTTGTACTCGTAGGAGTGTACCTTGACAACGGGTTTGAGCTCTAATGACTTTGTTTCTAGGTTTAGTGTGAAGACCAACTCACCTTCTTTCACTTCGGAATGGCGTTTGAATCCTTCTTGAGTGAGAACCCTCGTCTGATCATCATGGCAGGCATGAACGAAAACAGAGCCGCCCCTCTTTGCCAGTTCTAGCATTCTCATGGTCCCAACTGAATTTGCAGTCAGAGTTTCGATTGGATGGTGTACGTACTCGTCTGGCGAAGCCCTGCTGGAGAAATCAAAAATATAATCATAATTCTCAGTCAGGTTAGCGTCTTCGACGTTTGATGTGATAATGTTCATTCTTCCTTTCAAATGCTCTATGTTCCGATGAGTGCTGGTTGAGAGATTATCAAGACAATCAACAACAACCGCACCAGATTCGACAAATACATCACAGAGCCAGCTCCCGAGAAATCCGGCTCCGCCAGTGACCAGAACTTTCTTACCGGAGAACGATGAACCAAACTCTTTAGCTAAAGATTCGACATCTTTTTGTATAATTTCGTTCAATGTGAACCGTCCATCGCCAAACGCTCGGTAGATATCCTCAATGCTTCTATGAGTGTTTCCGGAGAACCAATATCAAGCCTAACATCCTTGTCGGTTAACTTTACACCCATGACTTTCCTACCTTCTGAAATTAGTAGCTGGATTGCATCGGTAAGCTGCAGTTCATCACCCTTCCCCTTTGATATCTTCCTTAACGCATCAAAAATTGATTCCTTGAAAATGTAGATGGGCATTATCGCAGTATTGCTGACGAACGCCTCTGGCTTCTCAATCGCCTCTCTAATTTCCACAACTCCTTCGGAGAATTCTTTACCGAGAACAACTCCGTACTGCCAGGGATCTTTTACGTCCTGCAACAAGATTGTCGCCTCGGCTCCGAATGATGCATGAGCCGATCTGAGTCTCTCAAGGTATCCTGATTCATC
The DNA here is from genome assembly GCA_050749505.1 of Nitrososphaerales archaeon. Taxonomy (GTDB): domain Archaea; phylum Thermoproteota; class Nitrososphaeria; order Nitrososphaerales; family CADDZS01; genus DATLTL01. The sequence continues at coordinate 1,621 of JBOGRL010000004.1, read as the reverse complement.
AGATATCACGTATGTGTCTCCCGCATGGACCAAAAAATTTCCCTTAACGTACGGGCTTGCCTTCAAAACCGCGTCACCGAAGCCTAGTGGTTCGGATTGGGTTACAAAAACCAAATTTGAGGATGCTAATTTATCGTAGAAGGAAGTTAGCGCTTCCACTTTCTTTCCCTTTCTCTCAAGGGATTCGACAAAATTCCGATCTGGTGTGAAATGATCTTCAACTGCTCTCTTTCCTCTGCCTACGATGGTAATGAAATCCCTGATATTGGAGTCATAGAGTTGCTCGAAAATCGCTTGAATAATAGGCTTCACTATTGTCCTATTGCCGCCGTTCTTGGTTAAGATCGGAGCCATCTCCTTGGGTATTTCCTTGGAGAAAGGCAAAAGCCTCGTTCCTACGCCTCCAGCGGTTATGACCGCCTTGAATCCCATGAGATCTGCCATAGCCATCGCTTAGATGCATTGGCATGTATTATTTTGGTAATTCATTCCCTAGCCCAATCGCTACAAATTTGCTAACTTTATCTTCGAAACTCTTTGCATCAAATATTCGTCTTCCGTCTATGATCAACGAATTCCTCATTTTTGAGGCAAAATCCTCAGGGCGCAATTTCCTGAATTCGTCCCATTCGGTCACAACTATACAACAATCAGCGTCATCTATCGCTTCAAGAGCCGATTGCGCGTAGCCAATTTTGCTTCCAAATATCCTTGACATGTTTTCCATCGCCTCCGGATCGTACGCGGTAACACTAGCTCCTTGTTCTAAAGCCGCCTTTATGATTGGCAACGAGACTGCCTCCCTGATATCGTCCGTGTTCGGCTTGAAGGATAACCCCAGTATTGCAATTCTTTTATCTTCCAATGTTCCGAGGAGTTGTTTAACCAATCTCAGTGCCACAAGCGGCTGTCTGAAGTTGACCTCGTTGGCACTATCCAAAAGAATTGGATCGTAGCCGTTTTGTTTTGAAAATGCGACAAGTGCTTTCACATCTTTTGGAAAACATGAACCGCCATATCCAAGTCCAGCGTTTAGAAACTGCCCGCCTATGCGATTGTCCAGCCCGATTCCCTTTGAAATGATAGTAACATCTGCTCCAGGTACCGTTTGGGCAATGTTGGCAATATCATTTATGAAACTGATCTTTGTCGCGAGAAAAGCGTTGTTCGCGTATTTTATGAACTCTGCATTCACCAAGTTTGTCCGTAGCAATGGGGGCATTTTACGATGATAGAAACCTCTGTATAGTCCTTCAAGCACGTCGCCAGATTTCTTGTCATATTCGCCGATTACCAATCTATCCGGTTCGAACATATCCTGCACAGCGGAGCCTTCACGAAGAAACTCGGGGTTCATTACCAAGCCGATTTCTTCTCCAATGCTTTTCCCAGAGGAAGATTCGAGTATTGGTTTCAATGTGTTTTCAGTTGTTCCTGGAATCACTGTGCTTTTCACTGCTATGAGATGATACCCCTCTTGATCTTTGAGCGCCTTCCCGATCATTTCTGATGCGTTCTTGATGTATGACAGGTCTATTCCGCCATCATTACTGCTTGGTGTTCCCACGGTCAGGAAGATAATATCTGCCAGACCGAGTTTTTCGCTTGATACCTTGAATCC
>JBOGRL010000003.1:0-2672 GCA_050749505.1 Nitrososphaerales archaeon | reverse complement strand
GTCCGGAGCCTGGTCAGTGTAGGGACCAGAATAAATATCCTCCTTGGTATATATTAAATCAATCAATTGTTCGCCTGTCTTCGGGTTCTTAATCAGACGTAGTTTTGCTGTGAGTTCATCCACAAGGGCTTCGTATTTCTCGCCTCGCTCAACCTTGCCATGAGGCTCGCGTCCTTTGAGGTTGATGTATATCGGTCCATAATTTCCTGATGCGTAAGCCAAGGATTCATTCCAATCGATATCATCCGTTGAAAGAGTAAGTTTCTTAGCCAGCGCAACCTTTTTTGAGTTCTTGGAATAAGTATTAGTCTTGGTTCCGACAATGTGGAGTTTTTTGACACTGTTGAACAGGAACTCGCTTGTAATTCCCATGTCAAAGAACAACTTTCTGAATCTAGTTCCGGCGCTTCTCTTCAAACGAAGATAGTCATTTTTGATCAACCAATTGTTCATGTAAACGGCATGATACACAGGACCAAACCCGTGATCTGAAATGACGAACACGGAATCCTTTTCTGAAAATAAAGGAAGAAGCTCTCCAACCGCCCTGTCGAGTGTCTCGTACACCTCGTAGACCAGTGGACCATAAATCTTTGCCTTGTCCAGTTTGTATCTTGGGTGATTTGCATCTAAGTGATGCCAGAAAAAATGACCTATGACATCCGTGGAATCGTAGACAGTCGCAATGAGATTCCAAGCTTCCTTCTTGATCAGATACTTGAGAATTTCAGTCTGTCTTCTCGTTATTTCATTGACTTCTTTGAATATCTTCAACTCGTCGCCTTCTTTCAGGAACTGCGGATTGGGCTTGAGTATTCCAGTTTCACCCAGGTTCGAGCGGAGTTCATCCAGCACGCTTTTGGGCCAAACGTAATCCTGCCTATTTTCAGGGTAGGGAAACCCGGAAATCATGATGCCGTTAAGTTTCTCAGGAGGATATGTTAAGGGAATGTTGACCATGAGGGATCTCTTTCCAGCCTCCGAAGCGTACTGCCAGATCGCCTTCGCCCCTCGATCTAGTGAGGTCACAGGAACATGGCTGTATGACCCGATTGCTCTCTTGGAGAAGTCGTACATTCCATGCTTCCCCGGGTTTTTTCCACTGACAAAAGAACTCCAGGCAACCGAAGACAAGGGAAGGATAGTCGAGATGAGGCTTCCTGCGCTTCCCGTTTCCATAAGTTTTGCAAAATTCTTCAATCTACCTTGTGAGATCATCGGGCGAATGATATCGAAGGTGGCACCGTCTAGACCTATCACTATGACTTTTCGATTTTGACCCGTGTACAACGACATTAAGACACCGCTGCAATGCAACTTTCGAATTAAGGCTTTGTGGACAAATTTCAGCTGACCTAAAATCCATAGGTTTCAGCGAAAACAGTTTTTAGGGAATTTAGTGAGAGTGAAATCAGTATCTTCTTTAGAAATTGCATTGGTTTCTTCGATGGAATTCTTGAGTAAATCAAATATTTTCTTCCAAGGTAGGACGGAGTAGTCGTGAATTGACCACATATTCATCATTTGCAATTTCCTCTTCGTCAGATACACTCACCCGAGTTTTCTCCTTTCTAAGTACTGCTGTCGGTAACTCGCGATTGCATCCCCAACCACGTCCAGTCACGAATAAACGCGTAGGCGGTAATGGGTCTGTTGTAGTTAATTGTCATCCAGAAATTGAGTTCGCGTTCTCCATCCATGAGAATAGGATTTCCAGAGCTTTCTCCCTCTTTGAACAGACGTTCCGCTCCGGTGGCCATGTCGGTGCCTTTTGCCAATGATGGAGATACCCTATCCAGTTCTCCTAGCAGGCATATTCGTCCTTGGGGGACTGTCAGGGGGACTATCAAACGTCACGAGCGGTGGGGCGGGCGTGTTCACGATATATTTTATGACAAATTATGCAGGGCTAGCTATTCAGGACTCGACCGGAACGGTGCTTGCCGCTTCGACTGTTATAGTGTTGATTGGGGCATTCTCTTTTTACAGGATGAAGCAAGTGAATATGCGACTTGCCATCACTGTAGGTCTATCAGGAGTCGCGGGCGCGTTCCTAGTCGCAAGATGGGCGTCAACAATCGGAGGAAGTTCGCTTGAACAAGCTTTTGGCGGCTTCACTCTTGCACTAGCTTGCTACACTTCTTACATTTTCATTAATGAATGGAGAAAGCAAAAAGCGCAAAATACTTTAGCCCCAGACGTTACGTCAGTAATCACAAATACGAATCGACGAGGTATCGGAAGTAAAACTCTGCTCCCACAATATGATATTCAGTCCCCAGGTATTTCTTCAGGCTGGTCTGGCACTAGTGCGGCTGCTCTCACAGTGCAAATCGCAATAGGTCTTTTGGTCGGCGTGGCAACTGGTATCTTCGGAGTGGGGCTTGCGAGCTTAAGTATTCTTCTTTTCATTCTTTTGTTCAAATTGGATGTAAGAGTAGCTCTCGGGACTAGCCTCCTTGCTTCTTTCTGCAGATATGCTGGCGGCTCGATAGGATATCTGACAGCTTCTCAATTTGACCTCTTGATGTTTGGCATCCTAGTCTTTGGAGGAGGAATCGGAAGTATCGTGGGTTCTAAGATGATGATCGGAAATAGAAACCGATCAAGGGACATCTACGTCAAATTGTTACAGGTGGCACTGTTGATTTTTATCAGCTACGAGTTTCTCC
>JBOGRL010000002.1:0-3976 GCA_050749505.1 Nitrososphaerales archaeon | reverse complement strand
GCATCGTTCAGCGCATTGAAAACGGCCGGATAAGCTGCTATTGTTCCACTCTCACCCACGCCCTTTGCGCCGTTTGGAGTTAGAGGCGACAGCGTCTCAATATGCAGAATTTCGATTTCCGGGACTTCTAAAGCGGTTGGGATCGTGTAATCTAGAAACGTTGTAGAAAGAGGCTGGGCCTCGTCATCATGAACGAGCTGCTCGTATACTGCGCCTCCAATTCCATGGGCTACGCCGCCGTGTATTTGACCATCAACGATAAACTCGTTGATGACTCGACCGCAATCATCAACGACGACGTATTTTGTGATTTCAATCTTACCTGTCTCTTTGTCCAGCAACATGGCGCACAGGTGAGCGCAGCTTGAGACGGGAAAAGACTCCAACTTGAATTCGTAGAAAGCTTCAATTTTTCCCTCTTGTTGGACCGGTTCTGCCAGACTCATGATTTCTTTAGATCGTCCCGTTACCTGATTAGTAGAGACGATTTTACCGCTCTCAAACTTGATTTGTTCCGGAGACAAATTCTCCCGATTGGCCACACGCTCAATTATCTCGCTGCGAAGTCTTCGACTCGCCTCTATGACTGCGCTTCCTCCGGTTACGACAGATCTGCTTCCAAATGTTCCCAATCCTGATGGTATGCTCCGAGTGTCGCCCCACACGACTCGAATTTCATTCATTGGAATCCGGAGTTCTTCCGAGCATAGGCGTGCCAGCATTGTCTCCTGGCCCTGTCCGTGAGGTGATGAGCCAGTAAAGATCGTCAGGAGTCCATCTTCCGACGCAACGATTTTAGCTGTTTCAGAAAAACGACTACCTGTGTCTTCAACCTCCATGCTGACCCCGATTCCCGCGATTTTTTCGCTCGATTCTTGATGATTGACACTTGCTCGCCAACCCTTTAGAGCCTCGTAATCTGATGCGTCGATAACCTTGGCCAGCAATAGTGGAAAGTTACCGCTGTCATAGATGAGTCCAGTCCCGGTCTCATATGGTAAGTCTTTGGCTTCCAACAAATTCCTTCGTCGGAATTCAATCGGATCCATTTGAATTTGATCTGACAGAATGTCAACTGCTCGTTCAATGAAGAAACATGATTCAGGTCTTCCGTTGCCTCTGACTGGCCCCGTGGGGGTCTTGTTCGTCACATAACAAATGCCGGATAGATCAAAGTTTGGAATCTTATAGACACATGGCATCAAGTTCAAAGTGTGCTCGATCGAATTTATCAGCCCGCCTGAAACGCCCACATCTATTTCAACGTGGGCTCTCAGACCGACAATTTTCGCGTTAGAATCAGCGGCAAGTTCGATGTCGCAGAATTGATCTCGGCCCTGTCCAGTCTCCAAGAGATCCTCAGTCCTTGTCGATGTCCATTTTGTTGTTAGGCCGTTTCTCTTTGCCAAGATGCAGCAAATCAAAACCGCTGGATACGAGGTGGCCGTCTTGGTTCCGAATCCACCGCCGACGTCATCAACTCTGACTCGGATCGCCTCCTCGGGCTTGCGAAGTTCATTTGCAAGAGCTGCACGCAAAGCGTGGGCGGATTGCACAGATGAATAAACATTGTAAGTGTCTGAATCCCGATCGAATGAGGCGACCACAGATCTTGGTTCTATGGCAGCGCCGGCCTGTCTTTTTATCCCTAGTCTGGCATTGGCGACGTACTTGGATGAGGAGCGCGCTGTAGCGTAATTGCCTTTGACAAATGATAATCTACGAGCGACATTGTCATGCCATCCATCATAGATTAGAGAACTGTTCGCCTTTGATTCTTCGATGGATGACACGACCTTGAGCCGCGCGTATTCCACCTTTACTTTCTCAAGAATGTCTTCTACTGCATATTTTCGCTTCACCAGAATTGCAGCAACCGGCTCCCCGACATATCGCACTTTGTCAATTGGCAGATGGTATCTTTGTGTAGGCCGTTGGCCAGGAGCTTCGTACAATGGCCCTGTTCCTTCGGCATTGACAAGATCTAGGCCAGTTATCGCATCAAGAAAGTCAGGGCTATTCCTCGCGTCCTCGAGATCTATGTTCTTGATCGACGCATGAGCATAAGGACTTCTTAGAACCGCAACGTAGGCTACGTTATCCGGATTGTAATCATCCACGTATCTTGCCCTTCCAACAAGAAATCTGAAATCTTCGACTCTTTTCTTAAGCAATTCAGTCATGGCGGCCTTTCACTTGCATATTTTGCTATTTGCACGAGTGGATCCCATTTTGGAACCAGCTCCTTTAGAGCAGTTTTCCGCCTTCCGCGACTTCACTAATCATCAAATGGCCGACTGTTGCCCTCAGGGACTGAAACATCAAAAGCGTTCAGCGTCATGGCGACCATTGTGTAAAAACCGGCAACCGCGATCAGCTCCACCAGAGGATCAAGGCCCAATTTGATAATTGCACGATCATAAGTACTCTGATTCAGTTTGTTAGTGTCGTTGAGCTCAGCAATGATTTCATATACGAGCCTTTCGTCATCACGTTTGAAATCTGGAAATTGTTTGACGCGAATTGCTCTCACGACTTCTGGAGATAGTCCGGCCGCGAAGGCGTCGTCTTCATGAGCGTACCATTCATAGCTAGCACTCCAGTGACGAGCAATTAACAATACGGCTAACTCAAATAACCGCTTATCCAGCTTTCCGTGGACTCTGAGCACATTACCCAACCTATTGGCCGACTCCGCCAAGCCAGGAGCGCGAAGCCAAATGGGAAACGGCCCCCGTGGCTGACTGCTGCCTCGGGCCGAGGAAATCTCTGTTGCGATGCGTCGCTGTTCGGGCGTGAGAGTGTCAAACGGAATGTCTGATATCCTGGTCATTTTGAGCTGCTAGGGAGATTCTTGACCATATAAGGGGAGCCATGGTCTCTGTGCATTGTAGCTCGAAAACCATGCTGGACATGTATCTATACTCGGACATCTTTGAAATTTTTGCATTCGAAAAATGACTTGACAGAAGATTTCTCTTTTCCACCACATTTTGTGAAGGCGCCTCTTGAGCCCCGGCGCCCAGATTCTGGTTTCGGACAATCCAGCACTATGATTTAGCAGCGAGTTCCTGATAGACCATATCAAGTTAGACTGCCACTACTGGCGCACAAAAATGTCCTTCTAGAATCCGCGCTATTTTTCCTAACCTTTCCCTAATGAAAAATCTGGGTACTTTGCGGCTTGACCTTCACCACTCATAACCCGATGCAACATTTTTCAATCAAGTTTTAAGCAGCCGTATCTGGACATTGCAAAAGTGATCCCGGGATGATTGCTGAAGATTTTGACATATTAATAATAGGGAGTGGAGGAGCCGGCCTGGCTGCCGCAATCGAGGCTTCCTCTAAGGGAGCTCGCGTTAGAATTGTCGAGCAAACCCTCGCTTCAGGCGGGACTGCGTTTATTGCTGGCGGCGGTTGCTTCATAGTTGATTCTCCTCTCCAGCGGAGATTAGGGATCAGCGATTCCACCCAGCTCGCGATCAACGACTGGCTCAGTTGGTCGCAAGGAACCGCAGACATGGATTGGGCGCGTTTCTACATCGAAAGAAGCTTGCCAGATCTTTACCTCTGGGCTGAAAAATTGGGTGTAGAGTGGATTGAGGTAATGCAGCAGGAGGGAAATTCAGTTCCACGATGGCACAGACCGAAGGGCGGTGGAAAATCAGTCTCTATTTGTCTCAAGAGGGAAGCTGAACGGCTTGATGTTAGATGGAGCTTTTCCACGAAACTCGAAAAAATTGTCAAGGAGGGAGAGAGAGTCGTGGGTGCCGAGTTTTCAACAAAAAGTGGTGAAACACAGCATGTAGACTCAAAATCGATGATTGTGGCGACCGGAGGTTTTTGCTCAAACCACGACATGGTTCGCGAATGCTCCAACAGGCTGAAACACGTCAAATTCCTCGTGGGCGGAGGTCCTGGTGCAAAGGGGTCAGCTCATCGAATTCTCTCAGAGGCCGGCGGGAATCTAGAT
>JBOGRL010000001.1:0-9836 GCA_050749505.1 Nitrososphaerales archaeon | reverse complement strand
GTACCATAGTAGGGAAAGCGGTTGCTCTTTGCAGCGTAGTCGCCGTACCTGAGTTCGTGGATTATCTTGCCTGGTTCCTCATCCTTGTTGTCATTTACCCTTCTAGCTTGGTACTCGGATAGAGCTTCGATGCCGCCTCGCGCAAGATTTGGACCGAAGAGAATAGTCTGGTATGCCGTGATGAGTGTATCGCGTCCGAAGAGTGTCATGAACCAAGGACATCCAGCCGCGGGGAGCTGCCATTTGTGTTGAGAATGCGGGTCTGACATCCTCAGCGAGACAATATCAACGAGGCTCTGATAGTAGGAATGCTTGAGCTCATCCCAGTCCGTCTCGAGTTTCGGGACACTGATGTTCCACTTCTGCAACGCATTTTCTATCTTCTCTTCCTGCTTTTGGAAGTATTGATCAGTGTACTTTCCTTTTTTTCTCTCTCGATCTGTTAGGAGTATGGCGACAATTGTCAGGTGAAATGTTTTCTTTGGCTTCAGCGTCACGTCATACGAAATAGAACCAGAGTCTTTCACTCGGCCTCGCTTTGAGAACCAAAGAATCGTTTGCGCCTTGAATCTTGTGGATTTGTCAAGCCATTTGAAATCGAAGGCGTTTTCATGCGTGATGAAGCGTTTCGAAATTCCTTTCGAGCTCTCCTTACGCCCACCCTTGATGGAGGACTTCTTTTGAAGCACATCAGGTCTAGTCGTGAAGACCGCTGATTTTACTTCAAAAAGATCCACAAAGTCCGCGTCCGCTTCGAATAGCAGAGTAAACGTAATATTTTTCTCCGAAACGTTTGTGACGAAGAACTCTTCGCGCACATCTTCCTCGATGAACCTCCTTCTGTGGATGGCAAGATGTTCTTTTGGGATGAATTTGTTCGAATTCTCACGAGATGACGCGTTGTTCTCGATAATTGGGCAATCTGGATTCGTCAGGTAGAATGCGGCAGAGTAGTGAGTCGTGTTACTCGACGTGAGCGTGGTGAGCGTTCTGCCGTTTATCTTTGCAACATAGCGCGAGAGAAAACGAGTGTCGTTTCTGAAAAGACCGTGACCCATCTCAGAGATGTCGCCAGAGTTTGAGGTGACCATAAAGCTGTTTCCGTTCAGAATGTCAACAGTTGGCTTTTGTGTGAAAAAAAGTGAGACGACCCCGGCAGGTCGCTTGGGCTGAATCCGAGCAAGCATGTGACTTGCTTCTTTGCTGTGACCATACCCTTCTAGTTTGCTATGTAACTTTGACATTTTACAGAATGCTTCCTTTCGAGATACGTAAGTATTCCATGTACCGCTGCGAATTTTTGTGTTAGCGACGAATCCTCGCGTAGAACAGATGGTTTGCAGCTAATTCCATTGCGCGTATCTTCTTCTCCGAAGAACGAGTAAGCGAGTCCGCTAAAAGGTTAGTTTGCAATACAAAAACGTCGAGCACATCAACAAGAAGCGCGTCTCGAGACCTCGTACCCGTAAAGTCAGGTTCACGGATTATAGAATAGTGAAAGTCTCCCCTGCCGTTGTTTCCAAAGGATACACGCGACGAATCACTTTCTACCACCGCGACATGACAAACTTGCTTTCAAATGTATTTTTGAAGGAAATCAAATGATTACGCATGTAGCGACTCAAAAAATAAATTCTGGCAGTAAATTTTTTTTCGCGTTATTCTTGAAGTGGTTACAGCCTCTTGCTCAGACTCTTCAACTCTTCCAACTCGTCCTCTCTTCTAGTCAAGACAGCACTTGTCCCACCGACATTCCGCCGATTCAAACCGAGCCCTTTGCCCCTTGCTCAATTCCGTGTCGGCAAATATGTGGGCTTGTCATTCATTTTCCAGTGTCGGATCTTGTAATTAGTTTGATAGTAGAGAAGAACATCAACTCAGTTAGACCAAAGAGTTCAACAAGATGTCAGATCCATTTCGCCTAACCGCGTGGCACCACTTCAGAGGTTTCGAATGACCCATTTGATATTAGCTGCCGATGCGAATAACCTGAGTTAAGTTGACGCGATATACTCCGGCAACGAGTATCTTATGAACGCGGATATTTTTCTCCAGCAAACAGATACGCATCATAAGTCACCAATACACGATGTGATTTGGAGGATTTTTCCTTTCTATCGTCTGAACAACTTCGGTCCAATGACTTGACTGCAAGCTCCAGCTGAGGTACTCGAGTACAATCCGCGAATAAAGATGGTTATATCTGGTGACGAAGACGCAATGCGGAACAAAATACGCATTTCAGGCCTCGGATACCTCAACAAGCCATTCGGCATGGATGATCTTTTGAAATGCGTAGAGTCATAATTGCATACGCTAATTGGAAATTTCCTTGTATGAATGATTGTAATCACTGCGGGAAAGAGATCTCTTCTCTTGGATTTCCGAGACCGCTCTCGACTCATTGGTTTTGCATAGTCCGGGCAACTTGAGCCTGTCCTCTTCACCACCAGAAATGCGCAGCAGTTTGGTTGGTGAAAGTATCATCGGCCATTTTCGTTTCTTCTGACTAGCGCATCGTGACCTTCCCATCGGTTGAAGCAGGAAGATGTTGCCAAAGCGCCGACTGATGTCCTGACTAAAAGTAACCGCTTGTGATTGCACTTTTTATCGCTACTCGAGTCTGTCATCATATGAAGGGGTGCGACCCGACGATGCAGATTATTTTTTAGGACACGGCGATATTACCGTTAACACTCGAAATTAACTCCCTCACAATTCCTTTATCTTGTCTCGATATAATGTGAGAGCTATTTTCTTCCTGTTTGGCTCGCCTCTTATCAGCGCCTTGGCAAAGTTCTCGACCTGCTTTAGTTCGAGCCGCGCTGGATAGGGCGGTTCGTTCGGATCCACGACTGCTTCAACTATCGTCGGCCCTTTCTCTTGCAGAGCTTTTTCGAGTGTCGGCTTTACTTCTTCGTACTTCTCGATTTTGTACCCCACTCCGCCACATGCTTCTGCAAATTTTACAAAATCAATATCTTGGAACCTAACCCCGTATTCAGGGTGGCCCAAGAAACCGATCTGCTCCCATCGTATCATGCCGAGCGCTCCATTTTTCACAACTATCACTTTTATCGGCAGATTGTATCTTACTGCAGTGGCAAATTCTCCCATGAGCATTGTGAATCCACCGTCACCAACTATTGCCACAACTTGCCTGTTGGGATATGCCGTCTGAGCCCCGATCGCATACGAGGTCCCGTTCGCCATCGAGGCAAGCGTTCCCGATAACGAGAACATCTGACTCTTCTTGATTTTTATGTAGCGCGCAGCCCAAGTAGTTATGGTGCCGCTGTCCGAAACCACAATAGCATCGTCAGTAAGAAGGTCGGAAAGAGTCCAAGCGACGACTTGCGGCTTCAGGGGAAAGTCTGTCCTTGATCCCCTCTTAGCCATGAGCTCCCACCAACCGCTCATTTTCTTCTGCATTTCTTTGAGGAAAGAGTCGTAGTCATTTGGCCGGACTAACTTGTTGAGCTCTCTCAGCGTCGTTTTGGAATCGCCCACCAAACCAACCGATACTGGATAGCGTATGCCGATTCTGTCTGCCCTAATGTCAATCTGCACGGCCTTCACCTGGCCGGGCTTCGGAAGAAAGTCGCTGAATGGATACGAAGTCCCGACCATCAACATCGTATCTGCGTTCTCCATAGCTTCTTCTGCGGCAGAGGTACCGAGCAATCCCAGGCCACCCAGTGATACTGGGTCATCGTCAGGCACTACAGCTTTGCCGAGCAATGATTTCACAACAGGAGCCTTGAGTTTTTGAGCTAACGCAAGTACTTCCTCTCCAGCTCCCAGAGCACCCGCACCAACAAAAAGTACGACTTTCTTTCCGGAGTTGAGGATTGAGGCAGCCTGCTCTAAGGCTGGATGGTCCGGCAGAAAGGCGGCCGGCAAGATGTTGGATGTGCTTTTTGGAACCTTGTGTTCGCTGACTCTATCTTTTGAGAATTGTTCTTCCTGCACGTCTATTGGAATCGAGATGTGGGCGACGCCTCTGTTTCCAGTTGCGTGCTTGCAGGCAAGGTCTACTGTCATCTGGGCATGTTCAGCATTCATGATGATGTGATTGAAACCAGCAACTGCGGAGAAGGGACCGAGCAGGTCGACGTCTTGCTGATACCCTGACCCAATCAAATCTGAGTATGTGCGACCTGTTATCGCCAGTACTGGAACGTTATCCATATGGGCGTCATAGAGACCGTTGAGAAGGTGGATTCCGCCCGGCCCTGAAGTAGCAAGACATACTCCGAGCTTGCCTGTGAATTTGGCATAACCAACTGCTGAGAAGGCCGCTCCTTCCTCGTGGCGTACGAGGACAAATTTGATTTTGTCACTTCTGTTCCGAAGAGCTTCCATCATTCCATTGATGCCGTCGCCCGGAAGCCCAAAGATCACTTCTACTCCCCAGTCAATCAGTCTATCTGCGATTATGTCGGAGGTGTTCATTGACAGTCCTTCTGAATGAACTCTTGGCTCACTTGCTTAAATTACATATCGAATGCCTGGTTCCAGGCATTCTAGCACACTGTCGCTAGCAAATTCATAGCTATCAAGACGTATTCGCGCGCTTCAGGAAGACTATGTATCTATAGACAAGAATAAGTTACATTCGATTTTTGTGTTGTGAAAGCTTGCAACATTATAAAAAGCTCTATTTCGGTCTATAGTTTCAGATTCTAGTGCCACTTCTAGCAAGGTTGTATTGCTTTTCTCCTTGTAGAATGTTACGCAACCTCTCTGGCCAGGGCACTAGACAGCAGGAGTGCCGCTTGTATTGACCTACTTCCCTACGTGGCTGATTATTTCTCATTTGATCAACGTGATCTTCATCACTCTTCTGATCAGAAGTGGAATCGAGATTCTTTCAGCGCATCCTAAACTATACACCAACGACAACGCAGTTGAAGGCAAAGAGTGGATCAAGTTTACAAAGAAGAAAATGCCAAAGGACAGACTATGGACTTCTATGGATGAAGAGGAATCATTTTCGTCTTGGGTTGCGCTCCCGGGCCGGAACAATCTTGGTTTGGGGAGGCACTGGCACTTTTTCTCAATAATCTTCTGGGTAGGCAACGGAATAGTCTACTATATTCTTCTTTTCGCAACGGGTCTCTGGAAGACGCTCATCCCGACCTCCTTTTCCATCTTCCCAGAAGCACTCAAAACAGGGCTTGCGATGGCAAGCGGACACCTTCCCGCTCCCGGTAATCCTTTCGATCCCGCGCAGCAGCTTGCCTACGCGGGAGTCGTATTCGTCCTTGGCCCCTTGATGCTGCTGACTGGGTCGGCAATGTCCCCCGCGGTCGGAGCTAGATTCCCGTGGTATGCGAGAATTTTTGGCGGAAGGCAGATCGCACGCAGCATACACTTTCTTTGCCTGATTGGTTTTGTACTATTCATAATTATGCACATCTCTCTCGTTCTCCTGGACAACTTTCAAGTCAACATGGCAAACATCATCTTAGGCGGTGGGCAAATCTCACTTGAAGTTGCGTCTATTTTCTTTCTTCTCTACGTTATAGTTGTGATAGTCGTCAATGTCTGGGCGACCGAGTACTCTTTGACCAAGCCGAGAAAGGTTCAGAATGGCCTTGGCACAGTGATAGAGCCCGTAAGACGCTTTCTCTTTCGCGGAGCTGTTTCAAGACAGAATTTTCCAGAGTCAAAAATCACGCCATACTTTCGCGTGAACGGATATCCGCCGAAAACAGAAGAATACAAAGAAATGTTGAATAACAATTTCTCGACCTGGAAACTCAGAGTCTACGGCTTGGTTGAGAAGGAGCTTAATCTTTCGCTTGAAGATTTGGCCGGAATGAAAAAGGAAACCCAGATCACGGAGCACAGTTGCATACAGGGATGGACTGCGATAGGGAAATGGGGAGGTGTACCAGTATCCTACATTCTCGCGCTTTCTAAACCGCTTTCCAATGCACGGTATGCCGTGTTTCATTCACTCGGCAACGGTGATAGAAATGAGTACGGCCATGGAGATCCAAACCTAGAGTTCTATGAAGTAATCGACCTCAAATTGGCAATGCACCACCAGACCGTCCTCGCCTATGAAATGAATGGGAAACCGCTCCCGGTTGAACATGGTGCACCGCTCAGGTTGAGAGTCGAAACTCAGCTCGGTTTCAAAATGGTAAAGTGGCTACGTTCAGTTGAAATCGTTGAAGATTACAAACACCTCGAGGGTGGATTAGGTGGTTACCGTGAAAATGTTCAGCATTTCGGGATAGGCGCGCCGATATAGCGGTCTACTATCGCGTTTTTTCGCTCCCGGTTAATGGACTAGTAGGTTCCTTTTTTTGAACCGACACTTCTCCATGTTTGATGATGGAGAGATTCGAATCCAAATATGCAGCAAGCCCGTCTATCGAATCTAACTTCTTCTTGCTACGCATAATCAACAGGGCTTTTCTTAGGGGCAGAACAGACAAGAAAAATCTATAGTCGCCAAGTCTCCGCAGCAACCAGCCAATTCGGCCATAGAATCTGAAAGGTCCAAATAGCACAGCGGCCCAACCAACACCGACCGGGATAGCAATCGAGGCCTTTCTTGGTTTGTAAGGAGTAGCCTCCTTCTTGTTTTCTACTCTCTTTGCGATGAAATTCGCGACGTAGTGTCCTTGGCGAATCGCAGTCTGAGCAAGACCAGAATATGGATCTGTTGCACCGTCTCCAATGACGAAGATATCTGTATGGTTTTTCGCCTGAAGAAATTCATCGACTAGGACTCTTCCGTCATGATCGAAAGTAAGGCCCTCAATTTTCGAAAAAAAATGATTGGGGCTAACGCCCGCTGCCCAGATAACCGTGTTCGTTTTTAGATGCATGTCCGTCAGGTAGATTTCTTCGATATGTTCCTTGACTATCCTTCTGTTGAGGAACACATTCACACCCAAGCTTCTTAATCGCGATTCAACTTTTTCCGAAATCTGATGGGTCAGATGCTTCACGAGTCTCGTCCCCGAATCGATGATGTCAATCGTAATGAAGGATGGGTCGAACCCGTATTTTGTGGCTAGCTGTCGAGCATGAATGGCCAACTCTCCGGACAATTCTGCGCCCGTCGTACCGCCACCAACGACAACTATGTGTGACCTACTGACCTTTTCGGTGTCTTTGGCGTCTCCGACGGATTGAAACTCACCCTCGAGGTGTGTGTTGAGTCTCAGCGCATCAACTGCAGATTTCAGCGTAAAGGTCAAATCTTTCAGAATCGAGACGCCATGATAATTTACTTCGCTCCCCAGAGCCAATACTAGAAGGTTGAACTGGTAGCTCTTCCCCGAACTTCCGCGCACGACCTTTCTGTCCAAATCTACGTCTATAACAAGGTCCTCAATTACTTCCACCGATGTCTTGCTCAATAACTCGTTCAGAGGAACGACCACACTGAACGGCGGTGAGGCTGTGGCTATCCTGTAGAGACAAGGCTGATATTCAAAGTATGGTTTTTTGCTTATCAGAATTATCTTGGCGTTGGTAGTAGATTTCCTAGCAAGATCTACTGCGACCTGAATGCCCCCGAATCCACCACCGACGATGATTACTACGAGGGTTGTTGTCATGATTTCATTTCACAGAATCTCTTGAGCAGAAGATAATACACTACTCCCATGCATATTAGAGTTCGCGACCATTTTCCCCTATGATAGAGATCAATAGCTCCCGCGTCGCTCTGTCCAATTGCGTTCACTATCACAACTTTGAAATCTTGAATTACAAGATTATGATTTGAAATCATTTGTTCTGACATTTCTCGCATCATGTTTTGCTGTGAGATCTTTGCACAAGTAGCAGGTTTGCTAACCTCGACTGGAGAACTTGTGGCTTCAACATCCAGCACTTTCTTTCTCCAAATTCATCTATGCTCGGAACATAGCTTCGGCATGCTCTTCGAGTAAACAAGCAGCCAAAAATCCGAGAGCTGATTTTTGAGTGTCATCGCTCTCCAGTCAAGCTCCTGAGACGACCTATTATTCGACATAGATCTTCATAGTATGACACACCTATTACATATTTGCGAAACACAATGACAACACCAATGCAAAAAACCACATCAATACCTTGCAGAACAAGAACAACAACAAAAATAAGACAGCGTGTCTCCCAACTATTGTCAAAAGCCAAAAGAGACATTTCACATATTATGCCCTTTAATTGACCCGGCGACGTATTTGAGAGTCTTTCAGATCGACCCTCTACGGATCGTTGAAAAGACCCTTCCAATCCCCCCCTGTTCAACGCTGCAATGGCTAATGCGATAACTTGCAAAGACTAGTGTGCTATCTGGGCAATCTTCCTACTTGGAGAAGACAGGGATAGCCTGCTCCTTTGCTCTACTTTTTCGATTCGCAAAAGCTCTCGAGTCTGGTGTTCTAATCTTCAACTGAATTAAGAGAGGGTAGAACGACGAGTATATTCAAATTTCATTTTTTCGTCGATTCTACAGTATCTTGAGTTGAAGGCTTGCATTCCAATCCGCCTGCCCTTTTTCTGAACCATTGAGTGGTTTTTTGTCGAAGTAATAATATATTGCTTCTCGCATTTCTTGATTGGCGATTCAATCCGAGACTTGGTGCATCCAGCTAGAACAAACTAATCAACCGTTGATTGTAACTTTAGCTGGGTTGTGTCGGAATTGACAAACCAAATTGGGAAAAAAGCGATAATGGATGGATTACGAACTCGTGCTCTAGACAACCTTCAATAAACTACCTTAGATAATATCAGTCAGTCCACGATCTGGAAAAGCCTTGAGGACAAAGAAGAGAGTTGAACGAATTCAAACCTAGGAAAAAAGAAGAATATTACACGGTCGGCGATGCAGACGCTCAGCGTAAATATTTAGGACAGCGAACCGCGACCGAATGGGTCGGTTTCTTCCTCCCACACCTAGACACGGGAATGAATTTACTTGACTGCGGCTGTGGCGTAGGCTCTATTACACTTGATCTCGCCAAGATAGTTTTTCCAGGAGATGTCGTTGGTATAGATCTTGATGACGAGCAATTAGACTTTGCCCGCTCTGAAGCCGTTAAGCGAGGAGTGAAAAACGTCCGTTTCGAACAAGCAGGTGTTTACAGACTACCGTTCCCAGATTCGGCGTTTGATGCAGTTCTCGCACATACCTTACTCATGCATCTGAACGACCCGCCGAAAGCGTTGAGGGAAATGCGTCGAGTCTTGAAGAAACCCGGCGGCGTCATAGGAGTCTTTGACGATGATTTTGGGAGTTTCTTTTTCTCGCCACCAACCCCCCTCCTAGAAAAAGCGACAAAAATGCTTATTCAGATAATAGAGATGAACGGAGGTAGTCCGTTCTATTCTCGAAATCTTCGCCATCTACTCTTGGAATCTGGATTCACGAAAACAGAAGGACATGCTGTCGCCGCAGAATATTATGGGACGCTTGAAGAAACAAAGCGATTCGCTGACGCATTTGTCGAAGTCGTTCGTAGGCAACTGGCTAGCAAGAGACCACCTGTTCGCGAATATGATGAGCTGCCAAATCAAAAGCTAATGGATGAAATAATCACCGAAGTGAAATTGTGGGGAGAAAGGCCCGATGCTTTCCATGCGGTTATGTACTGCGCTGCCCTGGGATGGACATGAAAGCTCCAAAAAGATTGATACCATCTGATCGTGTACGGCTTTAGCTCCGGTTATTTGGTGGGCAAAATAAGAGGAAAGAGAAAATCAGTGAAAAATTGGGTCTACAAGGATTTGCTCATGAGCGGTGTCACTACGTTCGGTGACCAGGTTGCTACTGGCATCGCCTCAAGGCTGGATTGGTGCTACCAGTAAGCGTAGAATAC